>JBKHHW010000155.1:0-7654 GCA_046538945.1 Chitinispirillaceae bacterium
TTTAAGAAGCTATTCCTTATAATAAATCCGGAGTGATGCGGGAGGCAAGGGGATTAGGGAGTTTTGAGAAGGTTAGAGGACAGAGAGAAGAATACGAGAAGAGGCGGGGTAAACCCCGCCTCTGAAGAATGTAAAGCCCGGGTGAACCGGACGACAGATCATTTATTCCTTTTGTGCGATTCTTACAGCTGCAGTTATCTGTACCGCTGATACAATAATCAGCCCTTATCGCCGATTCGGATACGGAGATCTGACAAAGGCTGTACTATCCCCAAGCAGTAGTACAATCCTTACCGTTTCCATCGATGATAAGGTGAGAATCTGGGATGTCGGTTCAGATAAAGCGACACGTGAACTATCCTTTATAGGAAGACCTGATAAATTCAAACTTTCCTCCGATGATACCAGACTGTTGACTGATCGTTTCTTCGGCCATTGGGTATCGGCAATGGAGATAACCTCTGTTTCTTTCTCACCGGATGACAAAAAGATAGTAACAGTTTCAATCGCGGGAACTGCACTGGTGTGGGACATTTCAGAGTATTGGAGATGAGTGCCACAACCGCACAGCATGCCAGTGGCACCGATTGGTATTACACTGTTTGGTGCAATTTGTGGCACTAAAAGGTGTTGAACTGTACGGTGCAAAAACTATTTTACCGTGTACCTTATTCAGAAAGAAGGATACACCATGAACCCCTTCCGTTACGGCCAGGTCGTCACCCGCAAAAACTACTGCCGACGCCCCGATCTGGAGAAAAAGCTCAAGTCAAAACTCGATTCAGGCCAGAATACCTATATAGAAGGTGAGCGCAGAACAGGGAAAACCTCCCTTATATTCCATACCGTCGAGCAGATGAAATCCAAATGGATCATCTACATCGATCTTCTGGAAGTCAAAACGGTGGAGGATATCCATAAACGCATCCTTAACGGAATGGCCAGAGCGAAACGCGGCCGCAGCCTCATCGGGGACATCATAAAAAGCGCCGTTTCACTCAGGCCGGTTCTGACTTTCGACCCCATCACCTCGGCCCCCTCCATCTCCGTAGACTCCTCCCTGGAGCTCAAACCGGAATCCCTTGAGGGACTGATGGATCTGTTTTCGAAAAGGGAATTCCGCAATGCCGTAGTGGCCATCGACGAGTTCCAGGATGTCAGAAATCTCAAAAATGCCGACCAGGTGCTCGCGGTAATGCGCAGCAAGATCCAGTTTCTGCAGGATATTCCGTTTGTTTTCTGCGGGAGCATCCGAAGGGAAATGCACACCATTTTCAACGACCCGCAGAGCCCCTTTTTCAAATCCGCTCTGCCTCTGGATGTGGGGCCGATTGAAAGAACCGCTTTCATGAAATTCATTCAGGATAAATTCGCGGAAGGGAAAATCAAAGCAGGTGAAAGCACGATCGACAGAATTCTTCACATCACAGATGAAAATCCGGGGGACACTCAGCAGCTGTGCTCGGCTGTGTACGATATCAGCGAGGCAGGTTCACACATCGAGGTCGAAAAGATCAACGAAGCTCTCCAGTACCTTTTTGCAGAGGAACGCAAGGGGTATGAAGCGCATCTGGCAAGGCTTACCGCGATTCAGCTCAAGTGTCTCACCGCGGTGGCGAGAACAGGCGGGAAAAACACCTCTTCACGGGAATTTATAAAACAGTCCGGTGTTGCGCAGCCCAGCACTATCCGCAAGGCACTCAAACGGCTCGAGGAGCTTAAGATCCTTTTCACAAAAGAGGGAGAATACAGGTTCGTGAATCCGTTTTTCGCCCACTGGCTGGTGCACATGAATTACTGATCAGACCGCCACTTCCTCCGCACTCACTTCCTTGTGACTGTTGAGAAAATTGTAGAGAGTCGCCCGCCCCACGCCCAGAATCCGGGCGGCCCTGGCCTTGTTCCCGCCTGTCTTGACCAAAGCATCCTCCACCATTTCGGAGGTAAGCTTGGGCTTGCGCCCCACTCTGGAATTCCCGCTACCGTTTTCAGAACTCGCGGATGTATACTGCGGTGAAACTTCGGGCGGAAGGTGCTCGGGTCTGATCATATCCCCTCTGCACTTTATAAGCGAAAACTGGAGAGCGTTCTGAAGCTGACGGATGTTACCCGGCCAGGAACAGCTCATCAGAGCCGACAAAGCCTCATCGGAAAGACGGATTCCCTTGCGACCCAGCCTGTGTCCGAATTCTGCCAGAAAATGATTCGCCAGAAGCACAATGTCGTTTTTCCTTTCCCTCAGAGGCGGAACCTCTATGGGCACCACGGCCAGACGGTAGTAGAGGTCCTCTCTGAACTTTCCCTGAGCCACCATCTCCTTAAGATCCTTGTTTGTTGCGGAGATGATCCGCACATCGGCTTTTCTGGAAACCTCACTCCCCACCGGCTCGTAGGTTCCCTCCTGAAGAACCCGCAGGAGCTTCACCTGCATGGGCAAAGAAAGCTCCGCAACCTCATCCAGAAAAAGTGTTCCCCCGTTTGCCAGTTCGAAGCGTCCCTTTTTATCCCTTATAGCTCCAGTAAAAGCCCCTTTGACATGGCCGAACAGTTCACTTTCCAGAGTTCCCTCGGGAAGAGCCCCGCAGTTTATGGGGACAAACTGCTTGTCCCGCCTTGAACTCTCGTCGTGAATCGCAGCCGCCACCAGCTCCTTCCCGGTACCGCTCTCCCCTGTGATAATCACCGAAAAATCACTCTGGGCGAGGTCCTGAATGAGATCATAGATGGCCTGCATCTTGTAGTCCTGACCGATCATTCCCGAAAACTCCCGGGCCTCTCCAAGCTTTCTCTCAAGCTCCTTCACCCTCGTCTCATCGCTCAGTGTGGCAATCACCCCGGTGACCACACCTTCGTCGTTTCTGGTAGGAACGCGGGTGACCTGAATAGTACGCCTTCTGCTCTGAGAATCGAGAAACACGGTCTGATATGTCGCACCGGGCATGTTTTCGTAGTTGCCCTTGTCACAGAAACTGCACTTATCCCCGCAGAAACCGGGTACAATGACCTTGTGGCAGTCCCGTCCCAACACATCCCGGCGCCTGAGGCCGGTGATCATCTCAGCACCTCTGCTGAAGAAAAGTATTCTGCGGTCAAGGTCGTGAACGATCACCCCTTCCTTCATACTGTCAAGCACATGATCCAGATGCCTGCGCTGCCCCTCCAAAACACCCCGGAAATCGTGTCTGAAGAAAAGAGAAACGACCTGTTCTGTTTCAGCGAATTTGCTTTTGACACTTTCGGCGCTGATCGGGTCCGGTTCCCTGATATTCCAGGTAACCACGGGCGGGATTCCGGGAAAAACCGGACAGAAGCGCTTGACTTTTTCTCCTATGGCAATGACCAGATCGAACTCGCGGTTCATCACATCTTCCAGTGCCACACCGTCGACCATCGCCAGATCGAGTCCCGCCGCGGCCGAAGAGTAACGGATCACATCCTGTCCGACACCCCCGGGCTCCAGTGCAGTGCAGGTGACACTCATGTCCCCTGCCCCGAAACGTCTGACCAGCCGCTCAACCGCACATCCCACAAAACCACTCTTCTCTTCAACCACCAGAATCCGTACCGAAGTCATTATCTCTTTCTTTCGTTCTGATATACTGAATACAGATTATTCTATTTCTTTACAGGCTCACCGAAGGATCTGGCCAGTTCGTTTCTGACTCTGGGCACAAGCCGGGGAGCGACACTCAACGTTTTCAGCCCCGCCCCGACCAGCCTGGTAGGCATTCCTTCCCGCCCGGCGAGTTCTCCGCAGATTGACACATCCTTATTCATTTCAGCGGCAGTGGAGGCAAAGGTCTCAAGAAGGTTCCACAGCACGGGATGATCGGGATCGTAATCGTGAGACACCAGCTCGTTTCCCCTGTCGATTGCGAACAGATACTGGATGAGATCGTTGGAACCGACACTGCCGAAGTCAATCAGCTTGAATATCTCTCTGGCCTGGAAAAAGGCGCTCGGGATCTCGAACATCGCTCCGAACTGGATATTCTCAGGCATGCTGTCGGTATTGGCCAGTACTTCCTTTGCAGCGGACAGAAGCTCGACCTGCTGGCCCACATCCACCACCATCGGGAACATGATCCTGATCTTCTTGTGAAGACTGACCCTGCCCAGTGCTCGCAGCTGAGGATTGAGAATTTCAGGATTACCCAGCAGAAAGCGGCTCCCTCTCCACCCCAGAAAGGGGTTCTCCTCCTGTTTGAGCTTGAGAAAGGGCAGCTGCTTGTCTCCGCCAATGTCAAGAAGACGGAACGTTACCGTTTTATCCCCCATTGTCTGAGCCGCCTTGAGATAGTAGACAAACTGCTCCTCTTCACTTATGAGCCGTCCCGTTTTGATAAACAGTATTTCGGTCCTGAACAGACCTACCCCGTCACTTCTCACTCTCGCAGCCTGCTGCACATCCTCGACAGAACTGGCATTGGCCAGCACCGACATTCCGGGAGGTGAACCGAGAAGACACACCTCTTCAGAGTCCACTCTTTCCACGGCGATATGCGCTTCCAGGGTCTTTTCGTCGGGATTGAGGATTATCACTCCCCTGTCTCCGTCAATCAGTATCTCATCCCCGCACTTTGTGTACTCCATTATCCCCTGTATACCGGAAACCGCGGGAATGCCCAGCGATCGGGCGATGATTGCCGCATGGGAAGTGATACCGCCATGTTCGGTGACAAACCCCAGAACCCTGTCCACATCCATGTTGACTATCATTTCAGCAGTCAGATCTTCGGCGACGATTATCCGATCCTTGCCCCTGGAACAGGTCTTCTGACCGTGGCACACGAACCCGCTGCGCTGATCATTGAGTCTGCCCAGGAGACGTCGCCTGACTTCCATGATGTCACCGGCCCGCTCCCTGAGATACGCATTGTCAAGGCCAGCGAACTTTTCCTCGTAACCGCGGAACACCTCGGAAATCGCCCATTCCAGATTTCTGCGGTCTTTTTCCACTGCACTCCTTATGGCGGAAACGATCTTGGGATCGTTCATTATGTGCTTCTGGGTGAGGAAAATCTCCGCTTCCGCTTTTCCGATACTTGTGGCAACCTGGGAGGCGATCCTGTTCAGCTCGTGAGAGCACTGGACCAGAATCTCGTCATAGCGCTCAAGCTCCTCACTCGCCTTTTCAGCATTGGCCAGAGAAAACTTCGATACACTTCTCTGCCTTTCTCCCGAATAGAGACACACGGTTCCGTGCACCCGCCCGGAATTGATACTGATGCCGACAAACTTCTTGTTCTGAGCAGCCTGCCTGTTATTCAAAACCCTTCCGCCTTTCCCGAAACTGCATCATACCCGCCCTGCATAAGGAGAAATCATATTTGATGGGATCTTCAGGGTCGAACGTCCTGAGAACGGCAGTGATCTCCTCTGCCATTTTCCAATCGGCACACCTGCGCGCCGAAAGGCCGCTCAGGGATGCGATCTTCGCCACATGCGTATCGACCGGCATTATAAGATAGGAAGGGGAGATGTTCTTCCACACTCCGAGATCGATTCCGTCCTCCTCCCGGATCATCCATCTGAGGAAAAGGACCATGCGTTTACAGGCACTGCCGTTTTGGGGATTGGAGACAAGATAGCCGAAACTTTTCTTCCCCGGGCAGATCCGCTCCCCGTTTGTGATCACGTGAGAGGAAAATGCCGCCAGAGCCTCCTTCATCTGCCCCTGGGACCTGTCCAGGCACTCCTTAAAGCAGTTTTCAAGAGATCCGTACCGCCTGATCAGTTGTTTGACAGACTCAAGCAGAATAGCGATATCCACACCGTCATTGAACCTGTGCTTGAAATCCTCAAGAAGCCTGCATTTCTTCCTGAAGGTGGTGGTGAGAGTGAACTCGGCGGGCTTCATCCGCATCACCGCCAGAATCTTCTCGATGCTGCGGATCACGATCTCCACCCTGCCGTAGGCCAGTGACGCCGAAAGCAGCCCTGCAACCTCTCTGTCCCGGTCGGATTCGAAACGGCGGACACAGATAAGCGGATCAAGTCCCAGATAGCGTGGTTTGTGATACTCTACATACAGCTGATCGAAGGTGGGTTTGAGATCCGATTCTTTATAAAACACTTCATTCTTTTTCACTCTGATACCAACTTCAGCATTCTAACTTCAGGTACAATCGTTGCTTTGCTTTCTGAATTCGGGCAAATCCTTAAAATAGTTAAATGTCCTGAATTATACTCTGATTTTTAGACACTTTTTTCGTTTATCAGCATAAAGCGAGAATAGACGGCAACTGGGACAATGTGCGCTTCCCGCTCAAAGTAGTATATTAGAAAGAACAATCACAGGAGGAAGACAATCGATTCGAAATGCACTATAGACATCAATGAGGGCGAAAAGAGATTCAGTGTCGTCACGGATGGCTCTTCGCTGCTCTCCACCCTCGCCCGGCAGGGACTCAGCATTCCCACCGCCTGCGGCGGCCGGGGGAAGTGCGGCTTCTGCAAGGTCAAAGTGACCGGGGGCGGCGGTCCGGTCACCGCGGCCGAAGAATCGAAGTTGTCCCGGGAGGAGAGAGCGGCGGGCATGCGCCTTTCCTGTCAGGTTAGAGTTCTCGATGACCTGTTCATTCATATTCCCAGGACCTACTATTCCAACAACCGATTCAAGGGAACTCTGATTCACAAGAAGGCGCTCACTCACGATATCATGGAACTGCGCATCCGTCTCAAATACCCCCCTTCCATCTCCTTCACCCCGGGACAGTACATGCAGCTCGAATCGGCCAGCTACAAGGGACGCGAGTCTGTCATACGCGCCTATTCCATTTCATCCCTGCCTACAGACAAGAACCACGTGGAATTCATGATCCGCAAGGTTCCCGACGGGATCTGCAGCACCTGGGTGTTTGACCACCTGGAGGAGGGACAGGAGGTGAATCTGGGCGGTCCCTACGGAGAGTTTCGACTCAGCGATACGGAGGCTCCCATTCTTTTCATTGCGGGAGGGAGCGGGATGGCCCCCATATGGAGCATGCTGAGGCACATGAAGGAGAAGGGTATAAAAAGGAAGGCACATTACTTTTTCGGCGCGCAGAGCCGGAGGGACCTTTTCTATATGGATGAGCTCGCGAAGCTGGAAAAGGAGCTCCCCGGATTCAGGTTCATTCCCGCGCTGTCAAACGAACCGCAGGAGAGCGGCTGGAAGGGAGAACGGGGCCTTATAACCGAAGTGGTTTCAAGACATTTCCCCGACACATCAAAACACGAGGCTTACCTCTGCGGCTCCCCGCCCATGATAGACGCCTGTGTGAAAGTGCTCAAGGCCGGCGGCATGCCGGAAGAACAGATCTACTACGACAAGTTTGCCTGAAGCTTTGAACGCCGAAAGGAAAGCAAAAATGGAACAGTCATCCCGTGAACAGGATTTCAAGTCGCTTCTGGGCCCTTCGAAATTCAGTGCCGAGGGGTTCCTGGGCGAAGACAGCCGCGAGCCGGATCAGATAGTTGCCGATGACCTGAGGGAGCTCAGAAGCCTCGGAGTGGAAAAAAGCACTCTCGTTTCAGCTCTCAGGGATGTCTACGAAAAAGCCCGGTCCGCGTTGGGAAATCCGGTCAGAATTTCGGAGCACCTCACTGCCGTACACTACGAGTCCCGTGGCAAGATTCCCTCTCCCTTCAGCGGGGACGGCCTGTTCCCCAA
>JBKHHW010000156.1:0-7642 GCA_046538945.1 Chitinispirillaceae bacterium
GTCAAATGCGTTGTCAGAGATTTCACATCCGGAAGAATTGACACACCCGAGGATCTGGAGCAGTTCAGACAGAAACACTAATAGAATGGATACGTACTTCTATGGGCAACGAATCGGAACAGCTTCTGGTTGTGGATGATGAACAACCGATTTGTGAACTCCTCTCTCAGTTTCTGAGGAAAAAAGGGTATTTGGTCCATGAAGCCCTCAGCGGTGAACAGGCTCAGAAACTTCTGCTGTCCGAATCAATCGATCTGGTGGTGACCGACATAAAAATGCCTCAGGGGATTTCCGGTGTCGAGCTTCTGAGGTGGATAAAAGAGTCCGATCTTAAAATTCCAGTGCTGATCACTACCGGATTTCCCACCATGGACACCGCGATAGAAGCGCTCAAGAACGGCGCCCAGGATTACCTCACCAAACCGTTTCGTCTGGAAGAAATCGCGGAAAAGATCAGACGGGCTCTTGCCGGTAAAAGGTTGCAGGAGGAGAATCTGCTTTTCTCCAAGCTGGTCTCTCTTCACGAAGTTACGAAAGTGCTCGCATCCACCCTTGACCCTTCGGAGCTGAACAGAAAGTTTCTCGATTACTCCACCCGCCTTTCCAAAGCGGACAGCGGGGCACTTCTGCTGGTGGACAGCCTGTCCCGGTTCACCATTTCCGAAACCGCGGGGTTCCATTCCGATCACGATTTCTGGCTTTCCAGCAACTTTACCTCGGCGTGTCAGTGGGTGTCCGGAAATCATGAACCGCTCATGCTGGAGTCCGGGGCATCCGACCTGCCTTCCGGGCTGCTACCTCCCCCGGAAGGGGTACGCTCATGTATTCTTTTTCCTCTCCAAACAAATGAAAAGTTCGTAGGGGTTCTTCTGCTTCTGCGCAGATCGCAACATCAGTCCTTTTCCAATCTTGACCTGGAAATTATCAGCACTCTCTCCTCTCAGGCCAGCATCTCCATCGAAAATGTAAGATTGTATGAAAATATCCGCAGCAATTATCTTAGTACTATAAGAGCGTTCGCTCTTGCTGTGGAAGCTAAGGATGAGTATACTCACGGGCATTCCGAAAATGTCATGAAGTATACAATGGTACTTGGGAAACATCTGGGAATGTCCGATTCGGAGCTTGAGCTGGTCAAATATGCCGGTCTGCTCCATGATATCGGTAAAATCGGCATCAGTGAACGCATCCTGAACAAGGCCGGGCGTCTGAATCCCGATGAATACAGTCACATAAAGAAACATCCGGAACTGGGAGCCAAAATCATCTCCGATGTTCCCTTTCTGAAACCACTGGCGCCCCTTGTGCTGCATCATCATGAGTTCTACGACGGTGCGGGCTATCCTTTCGGGATCAGTGGTGAGGAGATTCCTTTCGGCTCAAGAGTTCTCAGCGTTTCTGATGCCTACGAGGCTATGACATCCGATCGTCCTTATCGCAGATGTCTCTCCATGGATGTCGCCCTGGGAATACTGCGGGAGCAAAGAGGTAAACAGTTCGATCCCAATGTGGTTGATGCTTTTCTGGAGATAATGGGACAGAAGAGGTGAAGCTGAAAAACGGAATAGCCGTTTTCATCTGGGTGCTCAATGCCGGGCTGATCATCTATGCCGGTTTGAACAAGAGTGACACTGCATCGGTTATGGTCATAGATTCTCAGGGCAATGCGTCTGCTCTGGATTCTGTATTGCCCAAGGGTGAAAGCGGAGTTTTGGCCCAGACCGTGACCCGGAGGGGAAAAATAAACGGTGATTCAGACCCTACATCTCTGGAAAAGGAGATGAAGGGGGATAGAAAAGAAAAACGCTCCTGCATAGACATAAACAGTGCTGATACAAAGGAACTTCAGAAAATCAAGGGCATAGGTCCGGTTCTGGCTTCGAGAATTGTACAGTACAGAAGTGGAAATGGCACTTTCGGGAACAAAGAAGAACTGATGAAGGTGAAGGGGATCGGGCCTGTGAAAATGAAGATGATTTCTGAACAGGTCTGTTTTTGACTGTTTTCAGCAGTTTTTTTGTCAGAAGATTTGCTCATTCTTTGCTCGAATATGATATTTAATATATTAGAGACCCCGTAATGTCAGATTATTAACATATTTAGCAGTTTCGGTAAGCATACAATATGAAAATGTCAGCCAGCACCAATGGTCTGGATATCCAGAAAAACTACATAAGCATCGCCCAGTATGCGCCTCTGGACAGCGCAGTTCTGCAGGTGGCCATTCAGCCTTTGTCTGTAGATGAGTTCGAGGGCAATTTCTGGGATACGGTTGCCGAGGAGCTTAAGAACATGAAGAAGATCTTCCGCTTCGGCACACCGGATGTTGTCTGTTCGCTCATTTCGGAACAGGCCGTGATCAAGACTTTTCAGGTCGAAAGTGATGAGGCCGATCAGCAGGAGGTACTCAACTGGGAACTGGAGCATCATCTGGCCGGTTCGGCAAACGAGTATGCTTACGATTTCCAGGAAATCGCCTCCGGGCTCCAGGAAGTTAACCGTCGTTATCTGGCGGCAGCTGTCAGACAGGAAGCTGTCGCGAAGCTCAGAAAAACTATCAGGTCCGTGAAACTCAATCCGCTGGTGATTGATCTGGATCTTTTCGCTCTGGTCAATGTTTTCGAAGCAAACTACTCCGAAAGACTCTCCGAAACCGCCGTCTTGGTGCATGCGGAGGACACCTGCACCAGACTTGTCCTTACGAATAACGGATCTTTCATTGATTATGCCGTTTTTGATTACAGTGCCGATGAGCAGAATGAACAACTCTTCTGTGAACAGCTGCGGCAGGAATCGGACCGACTGGTATCGGTCAACTCGGATTTTCTGACAGAGGGACAAGTGGCCACATTTTTCGCTGGTTCACTTTTTGCCGATCAGCAGTTTTCCCCTTCTGTACTGAACAGTATTGCCCGATCTGAACTTCTGAATCCCTTTCGCAAAATCTCCTGTACCATCGGTGTTGATGATGAGCAGCTGAAGACATATTCTTCTCAACTTGCCGTCGCTGTCGGGCTTGCGTTGAGGGGGGATGAGGCTGAATAGAAATGATTAGAATAAATCTTGCAAAGTCGAATGATTCCAAAGGTGTTTTCGGATCTCAGAAGACCCGGATGGCACTTGTTGCGTTTGTATGTCTTGTTGTGGTAGCGGGATTGGCCGGTACCGCCTTCTATATTTTCAGAAGCACACCTTCTAAACAGGTTGCGGTCGCTTCAGATCCGGTGGACACGACTGCACCAAAGCCTTCATCGCACATCAGGCCCAATATGATTGAGAATGTGGTGAAGGAGATTAGAAGCGGTGATCGTTCCGTTAAAAGGTTCAACATCTCCTATGAGGACATGACCGTGGCCGAAAAGATCAATTACGAAGTGTTGTTCGGCCGCAATGTACTTGAACTTGTCGGGCGTTCTGTTCCGGCGGGAATCCAGCTCGTGTCATTGGAGATAGAGGGTTTTCAGTCCATGTATGCCAGCGGACTGGGTTCCAGCCGTGAACTGGTCAGCGAAATGTTTTCCAACTTCAAATCCGAACCTGTCGAGGTTTTGCCTCTTCCTCTCTCGAACATTAAGGATGACCCCATCGGTTATCGGTTCGTAATCACGTGCAAAACCAAATTCGGACTCGAGCTGAGCGATGCTTTCCAGGCTTTGGACCACTTGGGTTTCCAAGAAGGACTCTCTGTTCATCTCAAAAGTTTCTCCCGGCTTGCAGAGCAAAACAGTGTCAACTTCAGATCCTCTCCCAGGCGTGTCTCCGTGGAGCGCGTAGGCGATTACAGAAGAGTGATCTACAGAGCCGAAGGGGAGTCAACCTACAGGGATTTCCATCAGTTCGTGCTGGCTCTCTACAACGAGAAAGTCCCCTGCGCTTTCAAGAAAATTTCACTCGATGCAAAGAGCGGGACCACTATCAAAGTGGCTACAGAGGTTCTGTTCACGGTTAAGAACTAATTCCGGTGCAATGAAGCTTCGAATCATATCCGGTGAACTGAAGGGGCGATATCTTTCGGTTTCCGGCAATTCCTCTTTCCGCCCCACTCTTGAACGCACGAGGGAATCGGTCGCGGAGATCTTAAAAGACCGTTTTCCCGGGGCGACAGTTGCCGATCTTTGTGCCGGTAGTGGTGCTTTCGGATTTGAAATGATCAGCAGAGGGGCTCTGAAAGCTGATTTTGTGGAGCTGGACCGAAGGAGAGCTTCCGAAATCAGACGGAACGCCGAAAATCTTAAGGTTCAGAACCGTATCAGGGTATTCAGTGATGACGTCCGATCCTTTCTCCCCTCACAAAAACAGCGGTACGATATAATCTTTTACGACCCACCGTATGACCGGGTAGATCTGCAGGAGATCGTTCCTTCCGTTTTGGATCTGCTTACCCCCGAGGGGGTGCTGGTTTATGAGCGTAAGCGCCTCCCCGGGGAAAAGAAACCTCCCCGATCCGGAGAAAAAGAGTTTCTCGCCGATGCGCGGCTCTTCGGGGATACTGTCGTTGAGTTCCACTCACTGCACGATAAGGAGAAGTGAAAATGCCAACCGCTCTCTATCCGGGCACGTTCGATCCCATCACCTATGGACATATCGACATAGCAGTCCGGGCTTCCAGAATTTTCCGCAAGGTAATCGCCGTGGTAGCCGAGAATCCGGGCAAAAATCCCCTGTTCACAGTCGAGGAAAGAGCCGAGTTGGTACGGTGTTCGCTTGAACACGTTCCACAGATCGAAGTCATCAGTTATTCTGGTCTGATAGTGAACTGTCTCAAAGAATACAATGCCACTGCCATCATACGTGGCCTGCGGGCAGTTTCCGATTTCGATTACGAATTCCAGATGGCTTTTACCAACAGGAACATGCTTTCCAGTGCCGAAACCGTGTTTCTTATGCCCAGTGCCAAGTTCACATATCTCAATTCGACGCTTGTGAAGCAGATTGCTCGGCACGGAGGCGAAATCGGTTCGTTTGTGCCCGATGTGGTCAAAAAGCACCTGTTGGAAAAACTGCATTCCTGACTGAAGAATCGTCATGCACCGGATACTTTTAATCTTATAGGGACTCAGCTATGTACTCATTCGGATCGACTCCCCGGGCCATAAAAGGACTTGTGATTGCCAATGCGGTTCTGTTCATCATACAGCTGATTCCCACTGTGGGTCAATATGTGACTTACTTCGGTTCTGTGATCCCCCACAGCACGTTTCTGCAGTTTCAGCTCTGGCGTCCTTTTACCTATATGTTCCTTCACTCCCCCGATGGAATATTCCACATTCTTTTCAACATGCTGGTGCTCTGGATGTTCGGAACGGAGATGGAGAGTTACTGGGGGAGCAGAAAATTTCTGATTTTCTATTTCATCTGCGGAGTAGGTGCGGCCTTTTTCTCTATCATAAGTCTGTTTACCACACCGTTCATACAGGTCATCGGAGCATCCGGCGCCGTTTTAGGTGTGCTCACGGCCTACGCATACTACAACCCTCACCGGCAGGTTCTTTTATTTTTTGTTCTTCCTGTCAATGTTCGGGTGCTGGTGATCGGGTATGCGATCTATTCGGTGCTGTTTTCTTTTCAGCCCGGAGGCGTTGTCTCCCATCTCACCCATCTTGGGGGAATAGTTGTTGCTTTCGCTTATCTGAAGCTGTTTCCCAATCTGGATGTCCGCATCGAACGGTTATGGTATCTGTGGAAGCAGAAAAAGCGTCAGGAGGAGATCTCCCGCGAAGTCCGGAGCAAGAAGTACTTTGAAGAGAATATAGATCCGTTACTCGACAAGATTGCCAGAGAGGGAATGGATGCTCTAAGCCCCAAAGAGAAAAAGATTCTGAAGCAGGCATCCAGAAAAAATAGAGAGCGTATCAAAAAAAGGGGTATTTTGCCTTTCAACCTGTTCAAGTGATCTTCTATAGTGGAAAGACACGCTGTAAACCGCATTGCCCTCCTCAAAAAGAGAATACATAGACTTATCGACATATGTCGTATGCGTGAGAAATCAGTGGGGGAAGCTCGGAGAAAGATCGATTCTCTCGAGAAGAGAATCGGGCAGCTCACCTCGCGTGAGGATACACAGCGGGAGATAATCGGCCGGTTTTACAACGGGGTTCTGGCTCCCGGTTTTCCCCGGATTCCCAACATGAAAAGCGCAGCTTTGAATGCAGGCGACAATCTGGGAGTGAGCTTTTCAAGTCTGTTCATGACTCCGTTCCAGAAGGCTGCGGTTCTGGTGATGGAAATGGGCGGAAGTGAGTTTTCCGCGTCGGTAACGGGATCTGTTTCCATGATTCTGTTCAGGCACTACGCAGAAAAGTATGATAATCCCGAACAGGTCTGTAAATATGTTAAACAGGATCTGTTCGGGCTGTTTGGATTTGAAGGGACGATGACATTTTTTCTGGGTTTGTGGAACCCTTTGACCAATGTGGTTTCCTTTTGTAGGGAAGGTCCTGCAGTTCCCCTTTTATTTCTCAAAGCCAAAAACGAAGTGGTTGAGTTCGGTTCTGAAGAGCTTGGGTGCGGTCATTTGGGGGTTGGGGAAAATATCGTGAGCAGCATGGTGAACTCGGGGGACAAGTTGCTTCTGTATACGGGAGGAGTTTTCAGACAGATTGATGCAAGGGGCCACTCTTACGGAAAAGAAGAGCTGAAGGATGCGTTTCGTACGAACTCGACTGTTGAACCAGATGAACTGGTTTGTTTCATCGACAGAGATCTTGAAAGCTTCAGAGGTGATGGCCCTTTTGCAGGAGGTTATTCCCTGCTGGCAATCGAGTTTGGAAGTACGGAGGGCCTTTTGGAGGAGACCGGTTTTTCTGGAATTGAGAAACCCCAAGCACTTCTTGTGAAGAATTATGGTGATATGGACAATGCTGTATCGTCTGTTTTAAGGGATATGGATCATAACGGTTTTCCTGATCTGCAGATAAAACAGGTCAAGATTTGCATTTACGAAATGATATCGAACGCTATTCGGCACGGAAACAGGGAGGATTTTTCCCGCAATGTGTACGTGTTCTACAAAGTTGATTACGATGGCCTCACAATCAGTGTGACCGATGAAGGGGAGGGCTTTGATTATAATAGCATCCCCAATCCTCTGGAGCCGCAATACCGATACAGAGATCACGGAAGGGGAATTTTCCTTGTTAGGCATTACATGGATGAGGTGAGTTTCAACAGTAAGGGGAACAGGATTCTGGGAAAGAAGTACCATGAAAAGAAAATCGGAAACCGTAAGTGAATTCAGAAACCCTGCATGATCGAGGAATGGGACGGTTTCAGATCCAGAGCTTTTGTGATTTTCAGAACCGGATTCACTGCAAGGTCTTCCTCATACTGGTTTCTCGGGTGCAGAACTTTTCCTTTGCTGTCAAAGAGGATCCTGACTACGGGTCTGGTGAAAGATGAACCGTTGGCTTTTATGACTTTACCCTTTTGTCCTGTGTTGAGTTCAACATAGCTTCCTACCGGAAAGAGTGCAACATACTCGAGAAATGCCTTCGCGCACCGGTTACAGACAAAATGCTGGTTTGTCATTTTGAGGATGATCTCCACTGCCTTGTGCGGGGAGTAGGCTTGACGGTAGTGGCGGGGAGATGATAGAGCTTCGTAAATGTCGGCGATTTGTACGATTTTGGCGTAATTGTGAATG
>JBKHHW010000157.1:0-7626 GCA_046538945.1 Chitinispirillaceae bacterium
AGCAATCAACTCTCTTTCTGCAAACGGAAACCGGCCGCGTCGATGCCGTATTCAGACATTTTGGTGATAAGCCACTTGCGGTCGATTTCGATCAGTCTGGATGTCTGAGAGACGTTACCATTGGTGGCCCGCAGCGCATTCCTTATTACTTCCTTTTCTGCCGCTTCCCGGGCAGACCGGATCGTGGGAAACCGCTGAGGATTCTTATCTGTTGGATCAGTTTTGACAGCCGGCAGATTGATTTCTTTCGCCTCGATCTTTTTGGAGGCAGACAGGACAACAGCTCTCTGGATCACATTTTCCAGTTCCCGCACATTCCCCGGCCAGAGGTGAGCCGCAAGCTTCTGCTGTCCGCCGCTTGAGATGATCTTCTGATCCCGTCCCATGCGCCCGCAGTATTTAGCCACGAAATATTCAGCAAGCAGAAGTATATCCTCGCTTCTTTCCCGCAGGGATGGGATATGGAGTAAAAGCACATTCAGTCTGAAATACAGATCCGGCCTGAACCTGCCCTCCTCCACCTCCTTTTCGGGATCCCGATTGGTGGCGGCTATGATACGCACGTCGACTTTTCTGGTTTCTGTTCCCCCCACGGGAGTTATCTCCGACTCCTGAAGTACGCGCAGAAGCTTCACCTGCACCGGCAGAGGCATCTCTCCCACTTCGTCCAGAAAAATTGTCCCTCCGTCAGCGGCTTCAAACAGGCCCTGTTTACGGCTGGTTGCTCCGGTAAACGAACCCTTTTCGTGCCCGAACAGCTCGGATTCGATAAGGTTTTCGGGAAGTGCCCCGCAGTTGACTGCCTTGAACGGTTTTTCCGAACGAAGAGATTTGCTGTGTATACGCCGGGCCATGAGTTCTTTGCCCGTACCGGTTTCGCCGGTGATGAGCACCGGTGAATCGGTGGGTGCGATGCGGTCGGCAAGAGAGATTACATTGTGCATGGATTCGCTGCGGTAGATGATTCCGCCCTTGTCGTCTTCACTTGACTTCTGAAGCGTAGCGATAAGTTCTGTCTGCCGCTGACGTTCTTCGGAATTGATGAGGATTTCCATCACCACGGGAAGAAGCCTGTCGCAGAGGGAGCGGTCCTGATCATCGAAGCTGTCATCCTTTCTGATCCTGTCAAGATACAGATATCCCCTGCAGACATCATCATGGTGCAGCGGAGCGCAGAGGATGGATGATACCGCATTTTTTTCAAGCGATCTGTTATCGCCTGATGACCTGGCCCAGTCAGGCTCCAGCATCAGTACGGTCCTGGAAGCCTCTTTGGCCCAGTCAATCGCCCTGTTGGAAAAACGGTCAAGCCCCGCGTGAGCCGGGTAGCGGATCAGCGTGTAGCGCCTGCCCGTATCCTGTTCTTCTCCCACAATCCGGGCCGCATCACACCGGAGAAGGCGTGCTATGGCTGTAAGCAGCGTGGAGGAGATGTCCTGGTCACGATTTCGAAGCAGGAGAAGAATCATATCCAGAAGTTCACCGATGTGATCCGCTTCGGTCGTACTCTCTTTAGGTCCGCTGCTCACAAATTCAAATTCCAACGATCCGATATGCAGCAGATCTCCGTTCTTCAGCTCCCGCCTGCCATCAACGGAGGCCTTGTTTACCTTTACAGAGATATCCTCGGTGAGAACCTGGAAGATGTAGTTTCCCGAAGAGAAGAGGCAATGTGCCACGTGGGCCGGATCAGTCCCGGGCAATCTGATTTTACAATCAGAGGCTGATCCTATTGTGGTGATCCTGCCAGCTAATTCATGAAGATCACCTGTTTTCGTATTTCTCAAACAGGGGCTCATAGCCTGTGTCATCCGCGCTCCTTTATTGTCAGACGCTTGATCTGGAAAGGAAGTACTCTCACGACCTCTTTCCAGATAATATTCCCTTGGGAAGTTTTCCAATAAATCGCTCTGTCTCTAACAGGTACTGAAAAAGAAAGTACTCCCGGACTGGCGACCTTTTCACCCTTTACAAACAGATTTCCCCGGGGAGGGTGAGAAGCGATTTCCAGAGTTCCGCACAGTTCCTCCGGGGATATCGGCATTTCCTTCAAAGGCAGTTGAGAATTGTCATGCGGCAGAGGTCTCCTTTGACCGGAGATCTTTAACGTTCGACTGTTGAGATCCACGCCGAAAAGGTCGGATTCATAACGACTATCTTTGTTTTTCATTGCCAAAACGACCGCGATGGAAATGACAACAGAGAGCAGACCGGCTCCGGCAGCGAGAACCGCCCTGCTCCGCAGAGGATTCTTTTTCTTCCCCAACCTGGGGAAATTCTCCATCAGCTCGAGAGCACCGGGCAGCTCAGGGTAGACCTGGAGGCATTCGACAAGCAGCGGATAGGCCGACTGTGCTCTGTTTTGTCCTATAAGATTTTCGGCGGTTTTAAGCAGATTTTGGGCCAGCTTTTCGCTTGCCCAGGGTTCTGCTATATCCTCCCACCTGGTTTCTATTTCAGGAAAAAAGTTTCTGCAGTTTTCAAGAAGCTGCACGGCGGATTCAGGTCTGAAGGAAGGACTTTCGCAAAGACACTGTCTTATGCAGTCGGGAACGGGTGCCCCATCGAAAATCTCCTCGATTACCTTCCCGATCGAATAGACATCCGTCCGTTTCGGGTCGGCGGACAGGTTCTGTCCCTTAAGAAGTTCCGGTGCGATGTAGGCCAAAGTACCTCTGAGCACATTGGGCGATGTGCGACGAGCAGTTCTTATCCGGTAAGCCAGGCCGAAATCGATCAGAAACACGCCTTCTCCCGATACCAGAAAGTTTTCCGGCTTGATATCCCGATGAGCATACCCCTGCTGATGCAGCGAGGCACAGATTTCGATTATCTCTTTTGAAATGTCAAGCCTGTTCTGATATGTCAGATTCTGTTCCAGCAGATCTCTGATACTGCACCCGTTTATCCACTGCATCACAATGCACACGTGCCCTGAAAACTCCAGCACATCGTATATCTGAGGAATTCCCCTTATGTGCAGTCCCGCCTGCATGGCGGCCTCTTTTTTCAGAACGGACCGGGCGCGCGCATCTCCCTCGAGAATGAATTTGAGTGCCACAAACCGGTCGAGGGCATCCTGACGCACCCGGTAGACTTCCCCGAAACCACCTGAACCGATTTTGACAGGGCTTGAAAATCCTTTCGGAAGTCGGGGCCGTATCACTCCTTCTCCTCCAGTTTTTTCTGAACAACCGCATACCAGTAGAGAATATCCTTGTCCTCAGGGGCCAGGCTGAGTGCTTTGAACCAGAACTTGTGAGCATCTCTGAAATCGTTTGCGGCCCAATTGATCATTCCCAGGTTGAAATAAGTAACCGGGTTCAGAGTATCGGTTACCATAGCATGCTCAAAAAGGGTACTGGCCTTTTGCGGCTCTCCCAAGCGAAAGTAAATGATACCCGCGAGATTCAAAGCTTCAACAGCTTTGGGGTTAAGATCAATTGCCCGGGAAAGTGCTTTCAGTGCATTGAGTGTATCCTCCCGATCCAGAATAAAGCGCGCCTGAACCAGCCATGCATCACTTAAGAGCGGTTCAACGTGCGCTTCGGGCCTGAGGCTCCGCGCAGCTTCCAGGTGGGTAAGGGCTCTGCTCCAAAGAAGGCTGTCGCCGCCGCGGGAGGAGGCCTCCTGAATGAGTGATTTGCCCATTCCCAACCGGGCCTGGTAATGTTCCGGATCCCTCTCAAGAACACCTTCAAAAAACCGTTTGGCCATGGCGAAATCTCCCAGCCGCAGAGACGCTTCACCCTTTTCAATTTCACGACCGTTATGGGTGCAGGATAACTGGAAGAGAATCAGAAGTGCGATAACGGACGGAAATACAATTTTATGCAGATCTATGACCTTCAGCGAGAACTCCAGCCTTTGAAAAATCCAAAAACATCTTTTGGGGACTATTTTCATCTAAAACCCGGATCTATTACTACATAAAAATGGTATTCGCAGAGCTGCACTTTCAAATTCTACCTTTTTTGTATCTTAAGCGCCACTCGAGAGCCGCGGAAACCGACCATTCAGGTATCTGAAACGGAGCCTTTCTGCTCAAAGTCGACCATGTACGGCTGAAAGCGGTTCTCACATCCACCTTACCTTTCTTTCCATCATATACCATCAGGGAAACATCGGCGGATACAGTATTATCGACCCGTACCTTTGAATGATGAACCACGGCATCTCCGGGCAAGGGTGCTTCCGAAAGCGCCAGATTCAGATCATCTGAGTAGGAGACATACGGCCTTCCCAGCAACGGATTCGGAGGAAGCACGTAATAGCGGTCATCCGAACGGCTGTACAGCAGATAGTACGGTGTGTGACGTATCTGATCCCATTCATATTTCTGCCAGTAATACTCCAGTGTATATGACACGCCTAAGCGCAGCGGTATGGGGCTCTTCACCTCGAGCGCTGCTTTGGGACTGATCATCAGGCTCGACTGCGGCTGCTCTAAAGCCACATTCACCAGTGTGTCCTCTCCCAGAGAGATAAGCTGTTGATTGAGCCGTATGATGGATGTGGTGTCGACAGTTGTGCTCATGTCGGGCCCGGAATAAAACACCGGATAGTTGAGCCCGGCATCTTCAGCATACAGCACTTTTGCACTGTAATCGCCCAGATCAAAAACGCAGGGCTTTTTTAAATTGACATTCAGAAAGCCGCTATACTCCGCGGACACTCCGCGGTGAAGGGAATTGCGGACAGATGCGAACAGCCAGCCCCGGGAATAGTCCACAGCCCCTTCAGTGTTGAGGTATATTCCGGCACCGCCCCACAGAATCGGAAGCCACTTGCCCTCTCCTACTCTTCCCCCCTGGATACTTCCCCCCAAAAGAAGCGTATCGTCGATGTGCCGGTTGAGGGAAAGATCACCGCTGACAGAAAACGTTTTCCCGGAATAGCTGAGAAAAGCAGATCCGCTCAAAGCTACAGAATCAATAGCATCTTCGGAAAAAGAAAAGCCGGTCTGTAAGGATGCGTTCAAACCGATTCCGCCACTCAACTTCGAAGGGCCCCGGGATAACTGCCACGTGGACTTAAAATCCGCACTGCTTCTAAGATCGTTTGAGGTTTGGGAAGTCGGATTTTCCACACCGCCCCCCCAGGGAGAAGCGGTATCGGTTACAGTTTTGCCTCTGTCCACACCGGCTCTGATACTGAAGGCGATATCGGGTATGAAACGTGAACTGCTGTATGAGGGCAATGCCTGAATGGAATCAAGAATCTGCCCGGCTTCCTTCTCCCACCCCAGATTTCTGAATATGGTGTAGCGCTGAATCAGAATATCTTTTTTGAACCTGCCGGTATGCGCACCCTTTATCATATAATTGGATGCCAGCGCACTGTCCAGCACCCCTTTGTGGATCATGGACTGTGACCAGTAGTAAAACAGGCTGTCACGGGATAGACCTTCGGAGTAGGCTCTTACAAAACAGCTCAGGGCGCTGTCCGGATTCTTCTCCAGAAGGCTGATTCCCTGTTTCAGAGATGTATCAAAGGATGAATTCTCAGCAGCATGAATACTCCGATCCACCCCACCGGATACAATCACAAGAAAAAGACTAAAACAGATTTGTCTGACCATTCCACCCCGCCCTGAGCTGAGAAAGACCGCGGATGCCGGTCCTGTTTGCACCCGCACCGCACTTCTACTTAATCTTCACAACCAACTCTCTGGATGGGAGTAGATAAGCCCCTTTAGGTTTTCTGACCGCGGGAAGATGCCGCTTACCCCTCAGGTCATAAACCCCTGAAGGGAGTCTGCTTGAGGATATATTGAATCTGCCGTACCGGTCTGTCCGCTTCGGAGATCGCACATTTGAAAGACCGGGCCCGATTTCTATCTGCTGAATGATCGCACTGTAGAAACCGAAGTTGTTTTTCATATCGGAAGTATCGCCTATGGCATAGATTTCATATCCGTAGTCGCCATTGGCCGTGTACCGCATGTATTCATCCCAGGAACCGAGGGCAGTATCAATTGTATAGAATTCGCAGAACGCTTCGGGAGCCCACAAAGAGCTCTGTGTTGACTGGATGGAATCGAAATACAGCACTGAACCGAACGGGTCCCACGAATTCTCGACCACAAGCAGATAAGCGATGAAATGGGCTCTGGTCCAATCTTCGGGAGTAGGAAAATCGGCACTGCTACGGTAATATCTTTTGATGTTTATATCTGACTTGTAATAACCAGTGGTATCGTATAATAATACGGAACTGTCTGAAACCTGTGCAGCCGTCCAGTTATCCGGAAGATAAGCGCTGAAACTCATCTGTTCATTAACTATTGTAGTATCTGCAAATGAAAATACAGCAAAACAGACCACTACCAGATTGATCTGCATATATGCTGACCTTTTCATAACTTCCCCCTCCATTTGAAATTAGCACCGATGGACTCTAGTTACGTTTGCCGCGGTTTCCGTTCTCCTTGAATTCTATCATTCTTTCCTTCTGGTTCTGTTCTATAGTTTCCATGGTTTTGCGAACCTTTTCCCGCAGCTCTTCAGGCAACTTATCTATTCCGAAACTGCCGGAAGGCGTATTCCCCGCACTATCTCCGCCATCTCTGAAATCGGCATCTGTTTGGGGTGCACTGGCTGGCTTCGTTTTTTGCATAGCTGACGCTGAGTCGATCCGCGACTTCATATCAGTCGACATGGTCTGCAGCATGGAGTTATAGATCTCCTCCGCGTCCTGTTCCGATGAAGCACTGCCCTCCTGACCCCAAACCTGAAAAGCCATCAGTGCTACCCCGAAAACGATCATTGTTATTCTGTTCTTTGTCATTTTAACTCATCCTTGCTAAAACAGAGAGGGCTTGCGCCCCCTCTTTCTCACCCCTTGCCATCGGTGCTAGCTTTGGCGGTAGGGAGATCAGTTCTGACCGGCCTTGTTTTCAACTTCGTTTTTCTTCTCCTGCAAGCGGGTCTGAAGCTTTCTGGCCTCCTCGATACGTTCCTGAAGCCTGGTCTGGATCTGCTGCTTTGCCGTCTCCATATCAGCTTCGGCCTTATCGATTTCAGCAAGGGCTTTCTTTAGAGCGTTTTCCGCTTCTTCACGGGCTTGTTTCCTGGCCTGTTCCGATGCATTTTCCCCCATGGTGGCAACCATGGTACGGGCCGCTTCCAAGGCCTGCTTAGCTTCCTGAAGTGTGTTCTGGACCTCAGGAGAGTTCAGCTGATCACCGATTTCGGACTGAAGCTGGATTCTAAGATCTTCCAGGTCGCCGGTGTTTTCGGGTACCTGAGCGGTTGCGGCAAAGGCGACCAGTGCTACTGCTGAGACGGTTACGATTAAGCGTTTCATGATAAACTCCTTTCGGGCGTTTTTTTGGTCTGAAACCGGTTGTCCGGACGCGGTTTTTCTTCTTACGACAGAACACATATGCACAGACCGTGCCAAACCTGCAGCCACTATGAAAATCAATCGCTTACAGAAAAACCGGCCTACCCTGCAGAAATCTGAGGCCGGGTGAAATCACCACACAAACAGACCCACCCATCTGCTGTCCTCCTATTATACACCATATTCAGCAATTAAATCAAGGACTTAGGGCAGGTGTGGGGAAGACACCACAGTTTTTCGGATAACCACAGAAGAACAGTTTGGAGAAAAAAGGTGCTC
>JBKHHW010000037.1:0-24047 GCA_046538945.1 Chitinispirillaceae bacterium
GTTAGTCCGTCCCCCGGCACACGTCCCCCGGCACGCACATTGTAATTTAATACCTGCACATATTCATCCGCTCCACAAACGTACAGGCGCACGCAATGTCCAATTGGAAAAGAATCCTTCTGGTAATGACCATCTCGCAGCTGAGCACATCCATAGGATTCTCCATAATCTTCCCTTTCCTTCCCTTCTATGTGCGTGAGTTGGGAACAGCCAGCGATTTCAGCACTGAATTCCTGGCAGGGCTTGTCTTCTCCTCACAGGCACTGGCCATGGCTGCAGCATCGCCTTTCTGGGGAATTCTGGCGGACCGTTTCGGGCGCAAGCCGATGGTGGTACGGGCCATATTCGGCGGAAGCATCACCATTTTCCTCATGGGCCTGGCCCGGAGTGCGGAAGAGCTTATCTTCCTGAGGGTGCTGCAGGGTCTGCTGAGCGGAGTGATAAGCTCCACCATGGCCCTGGTGGCCTCCGTGGCACCCAGGGGAAAGACCGGTTTCTCGATGGGTATACTTCAGCTCGGGATGTGGACCGGAGTTTCATCGGGTCCGCTTCTGGGGGGAATACTTGCTGACAACTACGGTTACCGGATTCCGTTTTTCGTGACTGCCGCGCTGCTTGCCTTCACAGGGGCTCTCGTTTTGATTCTGGTTAAGGAGCCCTTTACCAGGGCGCCGGCACCGTCGGGTAGGTTTCATTTTCTAAGAGACTGGCACCGGATACTGAAATCACCCGGATTGTCCACAACCCTCGCGCTCCGTTTTCTCAACAGTGTGGGAACGACTGCCATTCTACCTATCCTACCGCTGTATATCGAACAGCTGCTCGGATCGGGACAACAGACCGGTACCTATACAGGGCTTGTTGCCGGGGCGAGTTCCATTGCGGGGACGCTCAGTGCGGTGATGCTTGGAAGACTGGGAGACCGTTCCGGGCACAAAAGGATTGTTCTCTTCACCTCTTTGGGAGCAGCGCTGTTCTTCATTGCGCAGATGTTCGTTTCCGCTCCGTGGCAGCTTCTTATGCTCCAGATCTTTGCCGGAGCGACGATTGGCGGTCTTCTGCCTTCGCTTACGGCACTTCTGGCCATCTATTCGAAATCAAGTGAACTGGGAAGTGTTTACGGGCTGGACAATTCCACCGTATCGGCGGGAAGAGCTGCGGCTCCACTGTTGGGAGCCGCGGTGGCTCTGCAGTTCGGTTTACGTGGGACATTCGCGTTCACCGGGCTGGTCTTTTTGCTTCTTGCCGTGCTCGCGACCGGGCTGCTCGGGACCGGCCGCGGCCTAGACAGTTCATCCGGAGGACATGCGGATTGATTTGAGCTCCTTATTGGCAAGGCGCACACCTACCGCCTTCACACCCTTCACCAGGTAATCCTTAACAAAAAAGCTTTCAGCCAGTACCTTGAGGCGCGGCTTGGGCTTGTATTCAAGAGTCACCACCGAGTCCGAATCTGTTGAAAAACGGAGAATCGTGCAATTGTCAGGCACGAGAGTGTAACTTTTGTTAAGTATGAACTTCTCGATTCTGCACCTCTTCAGGTAGGGGAATTTGGTGGCATCATCCCTGTAGATTACATTGAACACCAGGTCTTTATCGACAAAGCCGCAATAAAGCATCCCCTTGTCCACAAACAGCTTGTCGGGCACATCGATCACCGAATATGTCCCGCTCTTTCTGATAACAAGAACACGGTCATAAGGAGAAACATCGAAAAGAACGTTGCCGTTGACCTCGTGTCCAAGATACCCGGTATCCTTGTCGTAGCGGAGCTTGAGGTTTCTCTGCGCAGCTTCCCTGACATCCACCTTTTTAAAAGACACAAGTTCTGTCCGGCGGGGAAACTGTGACTTATACTTATCAATTAGCTTCTGAAGGAAAGACACGGAAAAGTCGATAATGGAGTTCAGGGAATCCCGAATTTCCTTGAGACGGTTCTTTATATCCTGCATCTCCTTCTTTGCCCGGTTTATATCGTAAAGAGAGATTCTTCTGATAGGAATTCTAAGAAGCGTTTCCACATCCTCCACGGTGACTTCTCTTCTTATCTGTTTCTTGAATGGAGCGAGCCCGTCGAACACCGCCTTGATTACAGCATCCGCAGTGGTTTTTTCCTCGATTCTCTTGTAGATACGGTTTTCGATGAATATCTGTTCAAGAGTTTTGGCGTGCAGCTTATCGTTAAGTTTGCGTTCCTCAAGCTTGAGTTCGGCTTTGAGGATTTCAACCAGTTTTTCGGCATTGTGCCTGACTACTTCTGTAACACTCATCACGGTCGGCTTGTCATCCTTGATAACCATGAGATTCACAGATATGGATGACTCGCAATCGGTGAAAGCGTAAAGCGCATCGACGGTATCCTCGGTGTGCACGCCGCGGGCGAGTCTGACCTCGATTTCCACATTTTCAGCGGTGAAATCACTTATACCGGCGATCTTCAGTTTGCCCTTGCGGGCGGCGTTCTCGATTGAGGCGATGATTGATTCAGTTGTTGTGCCGAAGGGCAGCTCTTTTATCAGAATACGCTTTGGATCGCTGGTGTCAAGCTTGGCTCTGACAAGCACTTTTCCGTTTCCGTCATTGTAGTCGGAGACATCGGCAAACCCGCCGGTGGGAAAATCGGGAAATACCAGAAGCTGCTCTCCCTGAAGGAAGGCTATCTGGGCTTCGAGCAGTTCTATGAGATTATGCGGCAGGACCCTTGTTGACATTCCGACCGCGATACCCTCTGCACCCAGTGCAAGAAGCACCGGAAGTTTAGCCGGCAGAGTAACCGGTTCCCTGTTTCTCCCGTCGTATGAATCGACATATTCGGTTATTTCCGGATTGAACAGGGCTTCACGGGCCAGAGGAGACAGACGGCACTCGATATAACGGACAGCGGATGCGGGATCTCCGGTAAGGATATTGCCGAAATTACCCTGCTTGTCGATGAACTGTTCCTTGTTGGCAAGCGTCACGAGTGCATCCCCGATGGATGCATCACCGTGGGGATGATATTTCATGCACTGCCCCACCACATTGGCCACTTTATGGAACTTGCCGTCATCCACTTCATGAAGTGTGTGAAGGATACGGCGCTGAACGGGTTTCAGACCGTCATCGATATGCGGAATGGCCCTGTCTTTTATGACATAGGACGCATACTCCAGAAAATTGGTATTGTACAGATTATTAACATAAGCCATCAGATCAGATTCTCCATAATGTATTCACGTCTTTCAGGAGTGTTCTTGCCCATATAGAACTTCAGAGTTTCGGGTATGTTCTTGACGGACTTGATATTTACCTCCACGAGTCTCATATCGGCCCCGATAAACTGACCGAACTCCTTTGGAGAGATTTCACCCAGCCCCTTGAACCGGGTCACTTCCGGATCCCGGATCGCCTTGATTGCGGCATCCCGCTCCTTTTCACTGTAGCAGTAGCGGGTCTCTTTCTTGTTGCGCACCCTGAAAAGCGGAGTTTCCAGAATAAACACATGACCGGCCACCACCAGTTCCTCGAAATATGTCAGAAAGAAAGTAAGAAGCAGATTTCTTATGTGAAATCCGTCCACGTCGGCATCCGTGGCGAGAACAATCCGGTTGTATCTGAGATTCTCGATGTCCTCCTCTATTCCAAGCGCCATCATCATGTCGTACAGCTCCTCATTTTGATATATGGCGGCCTTGGTTTTGCCGAACACGTTCTGCGGCTTCCCTTTCAGGGTATATATGGCCTGAGTGTACACGTCACGGGCTGAGATTATCGATCCGCCCGCAGATTGACCCTCCGTGAGAAAGATGGTTGACTTGTCGCCATCCTTATCGGTTCTGAAATGGTATTTGCAGTCTTTTAGATTGGGAATTTTAATTTCGACCCGCTTCGCAGCTTCCTTCGCTTCCTTTTTAACCTTGTTAAGCTCGGTGCGGAGCTTCTCGTTCTGAACGATCTTGCTCTCAAGCTGACGGGCGGCTTCGGTGTTCTTGTGAAGGAAATCCACCACCGCAGATTTGACTTCGGATACGATCTCACCCCGGATCTCAGTATTGCCCAGCTTGTTTTTGGTCTGGGACTCAAACACCGGAGATTTCAGTTTTATGGCGACTGCACCGGCAATGCCGTCCCGGACATCCACACCCGAGTAGTTCTTTTTGAAGAACTCGTTGACACCTTTAAGAACCCCCTCCCTGAACGCACTGAGGTGGGTTCCTCCGTCACTTGTGTGCTGCCCATTAACAAAAGAAAAATAGGTCTCGCCATAGGTCTGGGTATGGGTAAACGCGAACTCGAGCTGTTTTCCCCTGTAGTACCCGATATTGTACACGACCTTGTCTCCGACCTCGTTATGAAGAAGATCAAAAAGGCCGTTTTTCGATTCGAATTTCTGTTTTCCGTAAAAGAGCTTCAGACCGGAATTGAGGTAAGCGTAGTTCCAGAGCCGCTGTTCCACATACTCGTGATTAAAAACATAATCACCGAATATCTCCTCATCCGGAAGAAATTCCACATACGTACCGTCAGGCTCGTTTCTGGCTTTACCGTTTTTCTTCGACTTAAGCGCTCCTCTTTGGAAAACTGCTTCAAAGGAGCTTCCGTTCCTGTAGGATACGACTCTGAAATGACTGGAAAGCGCATTGACCGCTTTGGTTCCCACACCGTTAAGCCCCACACTGAACTGGAACACATCATCATTGTACTTGGCGCCGGTATTGATAATCGAAACGCAGTCTATCACTTTACCCAAAGGAATGCCGCGACCGTAGTCTCTTACGGAAACAAGCCGGTCCTCGACAGAGACCTCGACCTTTTTTCCGTATCCCATGATGTATTCATCAACGGCATTATCGATCACTTCCTTGAGCAGAATATAGACTCCGTCATCAGGATTGGATCCATCACCCAGTCTTCCAATGTACATACCACTTCTGAGCCGTATGTGCTCAAGAGAGCTGAGAGTCTTGATCTTACTTTCATCATAAACAGGAGATTTAGTGTTTTTTGCCATAATCCTATACTGATTCAGTTTGCGTGCGAGCAGACACCTGCATTGAATTTTCCGGAATTTGAACAAAAGTAAAGAAAACCGGACAGATTCTGAAAATAAATCGAACTTATTTGGGACACAAGCGGGTCATATACTCAATTTTGTGCCTTTCCTCCATGATGCCACAACAGATTGAATTTCTGACATCAATCCGCAGATCGTTATCCATATATTTAGGCGAAAGGGGGCCAATATTGTGTTTTCGGGGACGATGATCTGTTTTTTATCACTGCCGGACCAGCTCACCGGACATGAAACAAAGCAAGGACAGGTTTGCGGATGTGAACCAGATTCTGAAGCAGTTACGAAAAAATCCCCGAAGGTGCCGATCATTTCACCTCCGAGGATCATTCATTTGCCCGGACAGCAACGCACCCTATCAGGCCAGAAAAACACGCTCCAGAGAGGAAACGGACCTGTTTCCCTTGCCGTCCTCCACGTCTATATAATAGCGCACATCACCCATTCCCTGAGGAAGCTGGGCGGTGTAGTACTGACCCACTATCGCCGGATCGGTGCGGGAGGGATAGGTTCCGCCACTCATTCTGATGCGCTTTTGGGATCCCTGAGCCCTGATCACCAGATCCACCCGGGACACCCCCGATACATCATATACAAAGGTGTGCACTGTACCCTGCTTTGGGGCATCGATGAGACATCCCTGGCCCCAGGCTTTTCCTCCCGGGTTCTCCGGGGTCACCCAGGGAGCGAAAACTGTCGCTCCGGTACGGTCTGATCCTTCGGACACGACTTTATCCACCTGAGGCTTGATCAGAGAAAAAGCGGCGTTGACAGCCTCGGTCACCTGCCTGTCCCACACATCCTGACCGGTCCAGTACCAATAACAGCTCGTTTCCGCCGTAAGAAGCAGACGCCTTGCTGTGGAAATGGCATCGTTCTGGAACCCGAGATCCTCCAGAGTGTAGATGCAGTTCTGGAGTGCGGTGAGCACGGCCCAGGAATTGAGATCCGGGGAATAGGGCTGCTCGTACATGCTGAACCATTTTCTGAACTGCGGATCCCCGTTGTCCGCACCGGCCCAGGATCCCGGCTCCACGTGCACCGCATTGGCCGGGTCCGGCGGATACATCTCCAGGTAATCTTCGATGGTGGACAACTCGAACCGCTCATCACTCTTCAGCCACTCCACCATCCGCCCGGTGTTGTGACGGTAGTAGCTGTCTGATCCCCCACCGTGATTGTCCCCATCGGAATGAAGCAGGAAAAATGGAGGATGCTTCGGATCGAACGTGCCCTTCTCCACCATGTCATCATAGATCTGTCCCAGAACCTGTTCGTACTGAAGAGCCCCGAAACCTCCCCTGCCGTCCTCGTTACCGATATACCTCTCGGCCGGCACTCCGATTATCTTGTGTACAGTACCATCCACATCCTCGTACTTTATGTACTCGGGGCGAAGAAGAGAAGGGCTTATGGGACTTGGCGCCCAGATATTAGACAGTCTCATCCAGTCACCCGCGGGCGGATTTTCCTGTTCAGCCTGATTGGGAGGAAGCAACCCCTCCTCTTTTCCCGGATAGGGGTAGTCACTGCAGGCCCGGTACCGGTGCACGGAATCGTAGATCACCGCCTTGACACCAGCCTTATTGAGCCAGGGAATCATTCTGACATGAAAAGCAGTTTCGGGAGGGAAAAGAATGCCTGACGTATCCACGCCGAAGGTTTGACTGATGATTTTGCGATGCATTTCAATCTGGGCCATTATGTCCCGACCGGGTATAAGGGCCATCAGGGGATGGTAAAAACCGAAATCAGTGAATGAAATGCGCTTTTTGCCGGATGACGTCGTCTCCCGGGCCATTTTTTTCATCTCTTCGTTCCATTTGGAGAAAACACCGCCGCACAAACCATCCCTGGCACACCTGTTGAGCTGTTCCACAAGAGAACCGCTCCAGCTGGTTGAGATTCCCGCATGATCAAGCCCCCCCTGTATGTACTGGACAACTGCATCGGGGATGAACCGGGTGTACGCCCCGCCTCTTGAACCGAAGATTCCGTCCTTCTCTCCGTCCCAGTATTCGGTGTCTGTGGAACGGTAGTAGGGCTGATGCATATGTTTATGAATGCCGAAGAACAGCTTTACGCCGCGGGTCTGTCCCACCCTGAGGGATGTCTTTTTCGTGGGTTGCGATACACTGCCGGGCTTTATTTTCACTTCACCGAACGTTTTGATCCAGTCGCCGCCGCCTGAGTTCTGCCAGTCGGCCCTGCGGCAGCCCTCGATCTGCACCTGGAAAGTACCGGCAGGCAACCTTCCCGAAGGAACCGTCACGGAGTAGAGACCGGGTTTTTTCATGTTGATGGAAGTACCGTTGAACAGATGCTCCCTGTTGTATTCTCTTATGATAACCTGGGGAAAAGGTATCACTCCGTCGGAGGCGAATTCGATATCGAACTGCACGCTGCGGTTGCTCTGTCCTTCGGTTTTGATTTCCCGCGGTATAGTTACTGAGGTAATTTGCGAAAAAAGACCTTCCCTGGAAGTTTTGTTCTGCAAGCCCATTCACTCCTCCTGATGATGTATCTAGGGTTAAAATTGGTGATGTCTTTTTATTATATGTATGTGTGTTCGACAGCGCCACATTTTTCCGATCCGGGCAGGAAAAGAACGCTGCAACAGATGATAGAAAGGTAATCAATAGCAGAAAGTATGCCTTTTTAGAACAAAACGGTAAAAAGAAGAACCGCGGACCGAAAATAATCCCGACCGGCCGATAGTCTACTGTTTTGATTACAAGATATTAAGGAATCAAACTGCAAGGAAAAACTGCACAGAATAAAACAGTCAGAAGAGTTTTGATCAGTTATTTTGCATACTTTGAGGCCGTTTTCATACCGAAGCGCTCAGAAGCATATATTCAGCTATAAAAACCGCACAGACGCAAAAATCGTTTGCAGTAATGAAAAGGGGGGAATGGTCGTTCGTGCAACTGCACGAACGACCCGGGAGTCAGCTGCGAAAAACCAAAGATTTGATCCTGCCACCCCACTCTTCAAAAATGATATAGACTACCGGTATTATTACCAGAGTCAACACAGTGGTCATGGTCAACCCGCCGATAACGGCCCGTGCCAGAGGAGCCCACGTTTCAGAACCATCTCCGATTTCAAGAGCCAGGGGAATCATACCGATAATGGTTGTAAGGGCAGTCATCAAAACTGGCCGAAGCCGAACCACCGCGCTTTTTTCAGCTGCTTCATATAAGCCCATTCCCTTGTGACGGAGCTGATTGATATAATCGACCAGAACGATACCGTTGTTGACCGCGATTCCAACCAGCATCACCACACCGATCAGAGCCATGACGCTTATCGGAGTACTGGTAATGAATAGAAATGCCAGCACACCTATAATGGACAATGGTATGGTGAACATGATTATAAACGGATCAACCAGGGATTCAAACTGAGCAGCCATGACCATGTAAACAAGAACTGCTGCCAGGAAGAAAGCAATTAACAGATAAAAGTTGGACTCCTGCTGATCCTCGGCGGTTCCGCCCATTATCATCATGAAGTCAGATGGCATAGCAATTTCAGACTGAATCTGCTTGATCTGCCTGCGTGCGGCAGACAAGTCTATTCCACCCAGATTGCAGCTGACCGATACATACCTTTCCTGGTTTTCCCGAAAAACCGTTACCGGCGACTGGTTTTCCCTTATGTCGGCAATCTGCCGAAGCGGAACGCTACCTCCCGCGGGAAGCGGTATGACCAGATCACCCAGAGCTTCACGATTGCTCCTGAATTGCTTGTCGAACTGAACATAGATGGAAAATTCATCTCCCTTTTCCCGATACTGCGAAACGGTTCTTCCCTGCATCGCAACCGACACGATCGATGCAATCTGCAGATTCGACAGATTAAGATCGTTAAGCACGTCCTGCTTTAAATGAACGTCAAGCTGCGGAACGTAGTCATTCACGTTGAGTCTCACATCCACCAGGCCCGGAACTTTCTCCATGCGGGTTTTCAAATCTTCAGCGATCGCTTTAGCCCGGATCAGATCATGGCCCACTACCTTGAGCTCAACCGCACTGCCACCTCCCATAAACCCGCCACCCTCAAACGAATAGGTGATACCGGGAATATCATCCAGGCGCTTGCGCAATGCCATCTCGATTTCCTTCTGTGACCGTTTTCTTTCACCAAGAGGAACAAGTCTGATGTTTGCGGAAATCTTATTGGCCCCGGCCCCACGGGAACCGAATCCTTCCTGGGCACCGAAACTGAACATGGAAGTTTCTATCTCCGGAGCTTCCTCACTGAACACTTTTTCAAGCTTCATGACAGTTCTGCGCATGTGACTCAAAGGGACACCCGTAGCGCATTCCATATTGAGACTGATCCTCCCCTCGTCCGCCTGAGGCATGAACTCACCTCCGATCATCGGTACCAACGCAAATGATCCTAAAAACAGCAGTATAGAACCTATCACCACATATTTCTTGTGGTAAAAGGACCAATGCAGAATCTTTTGGTAGCGTGAACCAAATGTGCTGAATACCGACTTCTTCTTTTCCGCAGGCGGGCTTTGATCCTTCTCTTTTCCCTTTTTCATCTTAAGAAATACTGATGACATCAGTGGAACAAGTGTCAGAGCCACAACCAGCGATACTCCAAGGCTAAACGTGATGGTAAGCACCATTTCTCTGAATAGCTGACCGGTTATGCCCGGCACAAAAAGAATCGGTATGAACACGCTGATGGTAGTAAGTGTGGAGGCGATAATCGCCGTACTGACTTCTGAAGCACCTCTATCAGATGCCTTCATTATGTCTGCTCCCTGATCCTTGTGCCTGAAGATATTCTCAAGAACAACTATGGAGTTATCCACCAGCATACCGATAGCCAGCGCGAGGCCGGCCATTGAAATGACATTCAAAGTAAGATCGGAGAGATAGAGAACGGCAAATGTAACCACAATCGATACGGGCATGGAAACAGCCATTATCATGCTGCTTCGCCAACTGCGCAGGAACAAAAATATTACAAAAACCACTATGGCAAAAGACATAACGGCCGTGCTGGTGAGGTTATTCATCGAATTTGAAGTGAATTCTGAAGTGTCAAAAACAGTATCGAACTCTACGCCTTCGGGCAAAGTGGCAATAATACCGGGCAATGCCTTATTGACATTAGCTGCCGCCTGTACCGTATTGGCATCCGACTGCTTGCTTATGACAACAGCAATGCCCTGACCTCCGTTAATACGCACATCTCCCACCGGTTCTTCAAAACCGTCCTCCACATCCGCGACATCCCTGAGCCGCACCGGCACTGCACCGGACTTCACAACCACATTCCTGATCTGATCCAATGACCTGTATTCACTGTAGATTCGAAGGTTGTACTCTTTTGAGAGAGTTTTGATGCTGCCCGAAGATACCAGTCCGGCACTGCTCTGCAGGGCCTGGGTGATGTGCTGAGGTGAAAGTGAATGAGAGGCAAGCAGCACCGGGTTGAGGTTGACATTGATCCTGCGCTCGGTTCCACCCTGGATTGTAACCGAGGCGATCCCCTTCACTCTTTCAAGCAGCGGCTTCACCTTGTCGTCTCCAAGCTGGCGCAGCTGCGTAGGGCTGAGGTCTTTTGAATTCATGGACAACCTCATGATCGGCATCATCGAGGGATTGATCGCGATCACAAGAGGCTCATCAGCATCAGCGGGAAGATAGTCCCTGACCCTGTCAAGACTGTTGCGCACATCCGATTCCGCATTGTCCATGTCGGTGCCCCAGTCGAATTCAAGCGACACCATCGACCTGCCGTTCGATGACTCCGAGGATATCTTCTGGATATTCTCGGTTGCCGAAACGGCCTCCTCTATCGGCCTGGTCACCAGATTCTCAATATCCTCCGGGCTGACTCCGGTATAGCTTGTTATGACCAGAACTATGGGAAAATCCAGGTCCGGCGTCATCGCGACCTTCAGCTGTGTCAGAGAAAACAGACCGAAGCCCACCGCGATAATGTATACCATCGTCAGCAAGACTTTTCTTCTAACTGCTAAACTTGACAATTTCATTATTACTGCTCCGCTTTGTTTACAATTCTCAAAGAATCACCCTCTTTGACAATATTCTGCCCAACCACTATGATACTGTCTCCTCTGTTCACTCCCTCGGAAAGCTCGATAAAGCCGCTTGAAAAAATGCCCGGAGCAACACTTTTTTTCTCTGCCTTTCCGTTTTTGACCAGAAAGACATAGTAGTCGGGACGCTCTGTCTGAATACCCTTTTCGTTTGTAATGATTTCAGTACGTGTCATCACAGTCATTTCACCCACAACGACAGTTTCGGTACGCTTATCGGTTTCAATCCTGAACTCTCCAAACATTCCGGATCTAAGCACGTTGTTTTCATTCGGAAGGCGCACCTCCACTTCGAGAGTCTGGGTTAGCGGGTCGATCGCTTCATCGATTCTGTAAACTACTCCGGTGAACTGAGTATCAGGCAGGGACGGGAAAGCCGCAATCACACTCTGCCCTTCCCTGATTTTGGCGATATCCACCGCCGGCACCTTCAGCTTTGCCTTCACATTGCTGGCATTAATGATTTTAACAACCTGCTGGCCCGCGGGAACCATCTCGTTGACATCGAAATACACCGTGGCGACTTTGCCTTCAAACGGTGCTCGCAGAATCGCATTCTCGTACTGCACGGTTGCCTGCTCTACTGCGGCCTGCGACTGCTCAAAAGAGGCCTGAGCGATATCAAACTGACTTTTAGCCTGGTCAAACTGCTGTCTGGTAACGGCGTTTTTTTCAAAAAGGTTTTCCATACGGACGAAATCATCTTTTCTTGACTGCAGCTGGATAGAAGCGCTCTTGTGTGATGCTTCAGCAACACGTTTTCCCTGCAGAGCGGCTGCGTTGTACTGAACCGCCAGTATCTGACCCGCCCTCACACGGTCACCGGGCTTGACATTCAAAGAAACAAGTTTCTCTGCCACTTTACTAAAGACAGCAGCATCGTTCTGAGCCTCGATTCCGCCGGTCAGACTGATGAATCTGGATATTGTATCCGGTTTTGCGACATACACCTCCACAGGCACGACACGTTCAGCCATTTCCGGCCTTTTCGGCGCGCAGCCGACGACCACTGCAAGGCCGGTCAGACAAGCAACCCTGCCAACAAGTGATTTCATTTTCATTTGAAGAGTCCTTTATTGAGTTACAAGGTTATCGGGTTTATTCTAGTCCGGAGTCGGAACCAAGTCCGCCCATATCAAGTTTTACAACAGCCAGCTCGAGGTCGGTTGCTGCCTGCAGAGCCTGATGTTTCGCTGAAACATAGGAATTGTGCGCCTCAAGAAGCTCAAAGGTTGAAATCACACCTTCGCTATGCTTTGCATTTGATGCTTCGTAAGCCTTCTCACGCGCCTCCACAAGCAGCTCTGCTGCCTGAAGCACCTTTGAAGACTGCTCCACATCGTAATAGGCATCCAGAACCTCTTTCTCCACTGATGCCCTCTTGTCCTCCAGAAGCGCCACCATGGAAAGCTGCTGCTCCCTGGCTTTCCTTATCTGGAAATTCCGGTTGCCCCAATCCCACAAGGTAAAGTTGAGCTGCGCGGAGAATGTCCAGTTGTCACCCCACTGATCACGGCGCAACTGGTCGGGACGAGTATTGGAATAGGAAAATCCGGCCGAAAGAGTCGGATACAATGCCGATTGAGCGGACTTGACACCAAGTTCCGTGAGCCTGACCTGGGAAACTGTTTCCTTCAGGTCGGGCCTCTTCTGCAATGCTGCCTGTACAACCGAATCGACATCGGTTATCGCCCTGTCCGGTTGCGCAGCACTAGTGTCGGTTAACGCGATCTCCGTGCTGACCGGCAGGCCCAGAAGAGCCGCGAACTGACGTTTCATGGATGATATTGACTTCCTGACACCAAGCTCATTTATACGTGCCTGCTCAAGAGAAGCTTTTGTCAGAAGATAATCGTGCTCTGTCGCCATCCCCTGCTCCATCATTGCTTCCTGATTGGAAGTCAACTCCTCAAGCTGGCGAATCGCCTCGGTGGCCACTGTCTGAGACTTCTGGAGGTTAACCATTCCCCAGTAGATCTGCAGAACCGCATAACGTATTGTCTGCTTCACCGTTTCATTTCCCGACTCCTGTACAGCCCGGGAAACCCGCGCACTGCGCAGTCCGTTCAGCGTCGCGAATCCGGTGAAGACCGGCTGCTGGATCTGCACTCCTACACTATATGAATTATCACTGCCGCCTGACAATATTTTCATCTCATCATCCATATCGAGCCTGGTATAGGAACCGTTCAAGGCAACGCGCGGCAGAAGATTGGTTGCCGCACTTTTCACATTGTAGTCAGCCCCTTTCAACTGATGACCAAGGGATCTGATAGTGCGGTTGTTCTCCATTGCCATCTCGACAGCTTGACCTGCAGACAGCTCCACCGGCACCTGCTGCTTCCGTGCAGCTGACGGGTATACCACAAACATCAGTACCACCAGCGTACAGCTGATTTGCTTTCTAAATATTTTTTTTGACATATGCTCCTCTTGCACCTGTATCTTGAAGTCTACTTTTTCTGTAGGTCTATTTCATCAGTCAGCGCCCCATCCCTTACCCAGGGACCGAGAAAGATGAAGAACTTCTCCACAGCCTTTTCGAAATCATAATTCTCAACACCACACTGATAAGCTTCCAGAAACACACTGTGGACAATGGCCATGATGTAGGTGCAGGTGCTGTTCACGTCAAGCGGACTATCCAGCACCTTGCAGTCGACCGCAGACTGCACCAGTCCTCTTATACGGCCGATGACCGCATCCTTGTTCTCCTGCACAGACTCGAACAGGTCTGAGTGCTTGGCCACCATGCCCGCGAAATTGGAAAGTCCGCTGGTGGTTGCCACTCCCAGTGCGTTGGCGACCTGTGCATGAGTGCGAAGCTTCTGGAAGAAAATCATCATTATACTCTTGAGCTTTTCACTAAACGAGCATTCCCTGCTCAAAATCTCATCGCACTGATCCAGAACAGACGCCTGTTCACGCAAAATCAGCTCAAGAACAATAGACTCTTTGTCGGGAAAGTAATGATAAAGTGACGCTTTGGCGAAACCGGCTTCTTCGGCAATGTCCTCAAGTTTTGCCGCAACGTAGCCATCTCTTGCAATCACTTTCAGTGCAGCATCGAGGATAAGATTCTGCTTAAGCGTGGTCACGGCCTGTTTTCTCTGGATTCTGGTATCCATATTCCGAACCTTTCAGTTTTTGAACCCCGGACCGATTTTTTCGACCCGTAGTTCGAAAAATAACACAAAGAATCCGAAAAACCAAACAATGCCCTCTAAAAAACGATCGGACCAATGAAATACTGACACTTGAAGTCAGCAGCCAGGAAAAGTGAGCAATAGAAGGCTGCATTTTCGGAGAATATGGAAATAACCGGCACTGTCAGCTGAGCCGGGGTTCACAATCACACACAGTACATGCGTTCTGGTGCATATTTTTCCCCGCGGGATGTGATAGCATTTTGCTAGCAATGGTTTATTTCGGATTTGAAATACCCGGAAAAATCAGGGACTTGCGGGTGTTTAGGAGGGGAAAACGGAGAGGCAGGGATTCGAACCCTGGGTACCCTAAGGCACAACGGTTTTCGAGACCGCCCCCTTCAACCGCTCGGGCACCTCTCCTGAAATCTTTAAGGCTACGCAGGTACCTTAAAATAAATGGAATACGGTGCCATGTCACGCAAAAGGTTACTCTTCATGTTCTCAGGTACGGTCTTTGCCCCTTTTTCGCATTAAAAACTGTTCACATATTTCGGGAGGCAGGGATGCCATGCTGAATATACAACGCTTATGCATCATATTCTTAACCTTTTCAATCGCACTTTCCGTTCCCGAAGCCCAGGACGAACCCTTTGAAGAATGGGACCCCTACTTCGAAAGAGGCGACGTGTCCTATTCGGCTGCAGTGGGATTCAGTACGTGGTGGGGGCGATTTGGGCTCTCGCTCACACCAGCAGCAGAGGCAATTATCCACGAATACCGTATTGGGGAGGTGGTGCCGCTCAGTTTCGGCATAGCCGGTCTGGGTAATGCCACCACCGATCTGAGAGCCGCCGGAGCTGATCTGGGGGTGACGGTTGCAGGGCTGGGTACTGCACATCTGGGTTTTAAAAACGTCAGCGAGCCACTCGAGTGGCTGGAGAAATTCGATGTCTACATAGGGCTGGGCCCCGGTTTTGAAATCATCCAGCCAGACTGGTACAATGGAGCAAGGCTGCGGCTTGCCTCTATGCAGGGTACCAATTACTTCATCCGGGAAAACTTTGCTGTCTTTCTGGAAAACACATATCTGGGAAGGTACAGGAACTACTTCTCCGCGGGGGTACGGTGGAAAATCTGATTAGTTACTGACATTTTGTGCGGGGAGCCGGATATCCCAGCCCCCCGCGCTTCCCCCGAATACAGCACTCATTCTGCTACTCCGGTCTGGGTTTCGAACCGACATGCTCATCTCCGGAGTAAACAGCTGAACTTCGGCCACGAATCCGTCATCTATTTATGAGTGTGCTGTATTAAAACCGGACTATAGGGGGCGGTGTGCTTATCATTACCATAGTGGTTATCGGACTGCCATAGTTGCGGGTCACGTTAGCCCTCAAAAAAAAAATATTACCACGATGATTTTTCTGTTGCCCGCAAAAGCCTTTTGCAAATATATTGATATCTGAAGTTTCTCTCACGCCGCTTTCCTTACAAAACATTCACACTGGAAATTTATATGCGACAGATTGCATTTCTGATTTGCATTCTGGCCCTGTATGCGGGTGCCTACGAACCTTTATCCGGCAGAATTTCCGGAACCTACCCTGCAGGTGATTACATCGTAACCGGCACTATACATGTGGAACTCAACCGTTCTCTCACATTCGAAGCCGGAAGTCGTCTCTTTTTCGAGCAATATTGTGGAATCACAGTTCAGGGTTCGCTTGTACTGAACGGTTCTGCCGAAAAGCCGATACTCCTCACCTCCAGAAAAGAGTACCCAGAGCAGCAACCTGGCGAACAGCCCGGACCTTTTGACTGGAACGGTATTGAAGCAGAGGCGGATGCAGAACTGCTCAGCCTGGAATATGTGGAAATCCGCCACAGCGTGTTCGGTCTCAATATTAAATCGGAAAATAGTAAAACAAAGTTGAAGATGGTTGAATTCTTCGATAACGGATATGCCAGCATCATGCGTGGAGAAAAGATAATACCCGTTCAGCCGAAAACATTATTCAGTAAAGCATGGAATCCGGAAACGGGAAACGGAACAGGACGGGGAACTTTACCACCAAAAAAGGCCGTTTCTCAGAACAATGATCACAACAATGAAAAGATCAAGCTTGGATTCAGCATCGGTTCCGCGGCGTTTGCCCTTACAGGAATCACTGTTCTCACCACCTATACCATCCAGAAAGAAAAAAACCTGGAAAGCTACAACCGCCAGCAGGACTCCCATGGGGCAAGACACTTCCGCGAGCAGTACGAACAAAACTGTTTCTGGCAGGGAGTCGGAGGTACGCTCATAGGTGTCGCGCTGGCCGGTGTGGGGGTGACATTTCTTTTCTGAGCCGGGAATTCCTCACGTTTTGAATAAATGTGAACCAGACGCCTCGAAAGGGTACCATAAATGGAAAACATACCGTACCGGACAGCCGCATTCCTCACGTTCAGCGGCTCGATACTGCTGCTGGTTTTATCCTGCGGCAAACCTTATGTGGACCGCTATGATCCCACCTACCGGGGGGATTACCAGCTGTCCCTTTCCGTTGAGGACAGCAGCGAATTCTTCGCTTTCATTCCGGTGAATGTTCCCTATTCGCATAAAGGAGATGACCGGTACGTCTCTTTTTCCGTATTCACAGAACCTGAAGGGTTTGTGGACACGCTGCACTTCAGAGCTTCAGATCCCGACTTCTTCTCACTCTATTTCACCGCTCCCTTTTCAGGTAACGTTGTATTCAGAGCCCGCAGGCACAACGGCAGAACCGACACGCTCTCATTTCCCGTAGCTGTCAGATCCCCTTTCGAGATAGCCGGCAATAGATTTTTGGTCCAGGGTGACACCAACGAGTTTACTGTAACAATGGCGGAGGGTGCAGAGAAGGCAGCTGAGGCGGTCAGGAAGGTGAGCTGGTTTCTTGACACATCACTTGTTATGAAAAATGCTTCCCTTAGTGACACGTTTTCCCTTATATGTGAAAAGAGTGAGCTTTCGCGAAAGCTCAAACTGCTCTGCACCGACTTCAGGGGAAACCGGTTCACCACAGAACCGTTTACGCCCGGAATCCCCGTTCCCGGACCGGCCATATTGGATGTGAAGGCTCCTGTATTTACACAGCCGCATACTTCTCTTGAATTCGTTGCTCAGGTCAAAAGCGCCCCCAAAGATTCAGGGTGGGTAAGATTGATCATAGGGACGGACACTCTTGAGAAACGGGTCGGCTTCGAAACGGATTCCGTAGTGAAGGTAACCCTGTTCCATTCAGAAGGCATTCCCGATACCGGCAGACATTCGCTTTCTTTTGAATACGAATCGTCAGTTCATCATAAATGTTCCCAACCTCTGGAGGTATACGTTCCTGTTACAGACTATGCCTATCGGCTGCAGCTGCTCTGTTCCGAACCGGTTGCGGAAATGGGAGATTCTCTTAAATTGAAAGCAACAGCCCTCAGGACCAATGGAGAAAGTGCCGGTTCCGGGAAATTCAGCTGGACCGTTCTTCTGGAAAACGACATTCTTTACAGCAATAAACAGGGTGATTCATCGATAGCTGTTCTTCCTGAAAGAGCGGGAGAACTTCAAATACACGTCCAGTTCATATCTGAAAGCGGAATGATATCGGAGAAGCTTATCGAAAAACGGGAGGTGGTTGATTTCTCTTCAATGAGACCGGATGCTATACTGGCTACCGTTTCTCCCGCATTCACCTCGGTTCCCGTTACGTTCATTCTGCCGGTACCGCAGACAGAAGACAATTTTGAGGAAACTGTCTGGAATGCTTTTAGAAAAGAAGATACCGTTTTCACCAAAACAACTCCGGGGGTCAGAACCACCGTCAGATTCGAAACCCCGGGGGAGTACAGCATTCACGGAAAACATGCCGGCAGCAGCTACTCCTGTTCTCTGACCGTGCTGGACGGCTCACCCTCGGTCGACAGTGTGATTTTCCCCCAAAGAGTATTTGTTCACAAAGAGGAGGGGGTTTTCACTTTCCATTGCAGTGCCACAGGAGATATAGAGATCGACCTGTACAATATTACTCTTATTAAGGATAATGACACCCTCACCAGCTCCTCCCCCGTTCCCCGGATGTCTGTTCCGTTCGAAACGTCACAGGAAGGTGAGTGGAGGGTAGAAACACGGGTACGGAACAGGAATGGATTGTGGTCGGAAACCTATACCCCTCAACGGAAACTTACAATCGATTTAGGGCTGCCGCGGGTAACCGCCTTTGATCCCGACACCATCTCCCTTCAAAAAGATTCTGTTTTCAAAGTTTCAGTAAGGGATTTGGACGGATTAGTGGATGAAATCGTTATCGACTGGGGTGACGAGACGAAAGATACCCTTCAAGCGCACGCGAGCTTTTTCACCGGACAGATAACCCATTCATATCCTCAGAACGTACCATCGGAAGGATTTTACGATATAACGGTAAGTGCTACGAACGAATCGGGACAGAAATCCCCTCCCTACTCAAAAAAAATCTATGTTCTGGACGGAGTTCCTCAGGTAAACATATCGGGCAGATCTTTTGTCTATAAGGGAAGTACATACAGAACCGTTGTGAGAGGAGACACTCTGTTCTCTCCACGAATTCACGAAAGTTATTCCTGGAGCGGATATGCGGGAGGATCAACAATAACCATAAAAGAAGCAGTCACTCTCAACACCTCTGACAGGGACGGTGAAGTACTGAAATATGCGGCAGATTACAAAGATACTCCCCTGGAGGAAATTACATGGAGCACCTCTGCCGATGTGTGGCTTGACTCTTCCAATGGATACTACAACTGGGGTTTTCACCCTGATTCCTCCGCGGTCAAAGTCGATCTCTACTGTTCAGATAATGACGGAAAAATCGGAAAGGATTCCTGCTATCTGCGATCCGTTGACAAACCTGACATAATGAGAATTTCTCCAATCGATACGGTCAGAACAGATGCTGTAACGATTCAGTTTTCAGGAGCGGACATAAGAGATTATGACAGTGCAGATGTAACTATATGGCTCGGATACAGGGACCCTTTTAGTAAAACGCATACGATTCAGATCCCCACGACTTTTCCCCTCCCCGAATACAATGAAGAGACAGGTCATAAAGAGTTGGCATTGAGTATTCCATCGCAAGTATATAACGGGGCAGTTACTCTGAAAATGCAGGTGAAGAATTCAGTATGGATGACAACTGAAGATTCTACCGGTTTTATTCTTTATCGATGACGGAGAGCGGGTAATATGTTAAACATGCGGATTCTGACAATAATACCTCTGGCAACGATTCTGTTTTGTGCACAATGCTCGGATTCACTTCTCAATCCGTACGACCCCGCCTACAAGGGAAATTACAGTTCTGAAGCCATTGTGAACAAGAACACACCTCTGTATGCATTTGTACCAGCCACCGTGACATTCACCAATAACGGCGATGACAGCTATACGGCTTTCAGAGTTATATGCGATTCAGGATTACTGGATACCAGTTTTTCCAGATCATCTCAAGGCCAATCAGAAATGCAGCTCTACTTCACCAAACCTTTTGAGGGAGAAGTCAGGTTTTGTGCACTGAGGCATAACGGGAGCGAAGATACACTGGGATTGCAGGTTCATGTGAAAACACCGTTTTACCTGCACAAGACATCACTCGAAGAGAATAAGTCTCTTTACCGGATCACCACTCCTGCTATTGCCTCAAAGGTCAGGGAAAATGTCAGAAGCCTGCAATGGATTGTAAACGGAAGTCCTCTCCGGGAGGGCAATGATCCAGATGTGCTCGATTCCGCAATTTTTATAACAGAAGAGCAAAAAGGTATTGAAGTAAAGATCAAAGACTGGCTTGGAAACGAGATACACATCTCTGAAACAAATGAAGACTTGCACAGAATAATGCGAATCGATGCTCAGGAGTACGTCTCTACAGGGCAACCTATGGACATAAAAATCAAAATAGGTTCCATTCCTGATGATTCTGGTGAAATCAGACTGCTGCTTGAGACTGATACTTTGAAAAAAGCTGTGTCATTTTCCGACACTATGAAAGAAGCTGTTTTTTCTTTTGGTGGATTTATGAACCCGGGGCTCTATACAGCAGAAGTCATCTATGATTCCTACCTAACAGGATTCCACGGCAGAAAAAAAACCGAGTTCATCGCAAGCGACAGTACCTACTTCTCTCTGTTTACAGATATTCCAGAGGGGACTCTTTCTGTGGGCAAAACATACGAGTACGAATTGACAGTCTTTGACCAAACCCTGTCCGATGCACCGAAGGGTTTTTATTCCTGGTTAATTCTTTTAGATCAGGATACTCTGGTAAACAGGTGTGAAGAAGATCTCAAGAGAATCTCGTTTTCTGTTCCCGGTGAGGGGGAGTTGACTATTACAGCATCCTATTGTGACCTGTATAACCGTTCATCCGGTCTGGTTGGGGATACCAATTACGTGCAGGAGGAAGCTCTGAACATCTCCAGCGCCATCGCTTCAACAATCTGGCCTCTTTATACCGGACAAAGCACCACTCTTATTCTTCCCCTGCATGAAATTGAAAGCAGCTTGGAGGGAATCAGCTACTGGAGTTTTGACGGAGACACGATATGGGAAGACGTTACTGCCGGGTACGCATCCGGTGTTACTTTCAGAGATTCCGGAACATACCTCATCAGAGCCAGATTTGAAAATGAAGAGTCCGATTACGTTTTCACCCGGTCACTTTCCGTTCTTGACGGCTCTCCTGTGATCGACAGTGTCGTTTTCGATGATTCAGTTTACTATAGCGGCACCCCGTTTGGTCTCACCATTCATACACTTGACCCCGCCCGGGCGCCTGTCGACTCTTTTATCGTAAATCTCAGAACGGAAAACGCGGAAGAAATTATCATCTCTTCCAACCCGTTTATCAGAGTGACCTCGGATTATCCGGGGAGCTGCACACTGAGCGTACGTGCTTACAATGTAAATGGGTGCGGGGGAATGCTGAAAGAGGATCTTGTACTCGAGATCAGAGACGGTACGCCTCAGGTAGGTTCAGTTTCAGGAGACACAGCCTGGACATTCAAAAAACTTGTTCTTGATGTCTCAGCTTCAGACCCGGATGGATCTCTTGAATCGATCATAGTCACATGGGGTGATGGATTTTCAGATACCCTAAAAGTATTTGGTCCTGATGTTAAAACAGCCGCGGAACACGTTTATGAATCCGTTCCGCCAGGCGGTGTATATGAGGTCAAGCTGACGGCGGTGGATACATACGGAAACCGGTCAGAAACCTTTTACCAGACCGTTGCCGTTATCGAAAACAGGCCGGAGCCATTTCTGGCAAACTATAGTTTCGTCCTTAATGGAGATACATTGAATTCTAAAGCTGTTGGTGATACACTAGTGTATCCCTATGTTGATACAGCAGACCTGAAAGAGTTATACTTTTGTCTTTCGGCAACCAGTCCTAAAAGCCAGGTCGAGCTATTTGCCGTTTCATCAGAATCTGCTGCAGATCCGTTTGATCTCATGTGGATCAGCGACACTATCATTGTCTATGACTTGTACAGGACACCGAAAACCAGTCTGCACCCCGATTCACAGGCGATCCGGTTCAACATCTGGTGCAAGGATTATAACGGTCTTGTGGGAAAGAAAGAGATTTACCTCCGAACGGATAGTCCACCCGTTTCTCCTCGCCAAATCGAACTTTCTTCTTCGCCTGGGGGAAACCACCTGGTAAGCTGGAAAAATGGTCATGATACAAGAGACGGAAGTGCTGTTTTGATCAATATCCGGCTTCTGGCCAGAAATGCTTCCGGAACAGTTGTATGCGATACGGTAGTGTATTCAAACCCGCTTCGATCTATACACAAAAGTGAGGATGGGATATACACCGTGGAAATCGATCCCGACATTGAACCCAACTGTGCAAGTGATTATAATCACATAATGATAGAAGCGACAGATCAGCTGGAAAACAAGAGCAGTGGCTTACTCAAGACAGAACAATTTACACTCAATTCTAAAATATGAACTGTGGACTCTCTACGAACTTGCATGGTGATTTTCCGTCCGTTTCTGCGCAAAATTGTTTCGAACACCGCTCCAAATCCCACACACAGCAGGGCTACGATATGCTTTCCCTGTTTTCGAACAGCGTTTTCCACCAAGAAAGTCTGCAGATACGGTGCGGTATTGCAACCGGCACTGAATTTCAATATATTTAGTCAGTGTCTAAAGCAATCTGATCTGCAAAAACTACAGGAATCCTTCTAATTGCACGAATCTAACCGTTATAAAACCCGTCCTCTTTATGCAACAAAGGGTGTAAAAAGAAAACGCTTCGGAGAATTCTTATTTCTCGCTATGCAGGAAATCGGAAAACTTGTGCCTGACCGTATGGCAAAACTGTTCAGAAAATGTTGCCGGCTGATGTGCGATGAAAGGGTTTTTGTTGTTGACCAGCATCCGATCGAGGGTATGATGGTCGAATCCGTGGAAGTTGTACCTGAAAACGAGCAGAATATTGTTTCCAGATTAACGGACAGTTTCAGAAAAGCCAAAAGTGCTCAGTCTGAAGTAGCTCCTCCATATCAGCCGGGTGCGGGTTGGAAGAATCTGCTTGAAGACGAATGGCGTAAATATCTCAAGGCAATTGACCAGAACGACATCGGAATTGTTTCGAATTTCCTGCGCAGCTTTTTCCGTAATGAAGGGCTGTCCGGTTTCTGGGGTGGGAAGCAGATGTTTGAATCATTCGCATCAGCCGACAATGTGAGCAGTATAAGGCGGGCATTCATTATGAGGAAACAGTTCGAGGCCTGGCGCACTGCATTACCTGATGCGCCTGTTAAAGAACTCGAGTCACCTCTGATAGGTAATCCCTGGGGGTATATAGTTGAAGGAACGCTGGTAGTAGAACCGGTTCCGGAGTACCACTATCAAGCCGAATATTTCGCCAAGCTGCTTTCTACTGTTCACAACCCTGTCATTCTCGAAATAGGTGGTGGATATGGAGGGTTGGCTTACCAGATAATGAAAAAGATACCCGAAGCAACTTACATCGGGTTCGATCTCCCTGAAAACATTTTCATTCAGAGCTATTATCTGACGTGCGCATTTCCTGACCTAAAGATTCTCACTTTCGGGGAAAATCAGAATAATCTGACACGCAGTACTATAAAAGAATACGATATTATTTTGATGCCCAACTTCCTCATCCCCCGCACAGAAGATGCAGTTGCAGACTTGATTATCAATGTAAGAAGCCTTTCGGAAATGCCGTATGAAACAATTGAAGAGTACATTAAACAAATTGATAGAACAAGCAGACTATTTTTCTTTCACGAAAACATCTTTAAAGAACGCAGAGATGAGTTGCATGGAATTCCCAGTCCCAAATTTCCGCAACTCAACAACCACCTCCTGCTCTCGGAATCCGAGAGCAGATGGCCACGGTACCAGAGAGACAGTGTGTATCCCTGCCATGAGTATCTGTACCTTCATAAAGATGCTCTCAAACGCTCTTCCTGATTCGGAAGAAGAACCGCCCGACAAAGACCCGATGTATGATATTTTGGAAAACCTGGTCACACATCAATCAAGAGAAAGCCGATGATCAGGTTAAAAAACCGGATCCGCAGAGATTATATCAGTTTACAGACTTTCTTCAGGAAATGAATACCCCCATGGATACAAGGTTTTTTTTCGCTGAACGAAAAGGTGTCTAATGCAGACTAAAACTATGTAACGATTCCCCCGGAGGCACCTTCG
>JBKHHW010000158.1:0-7625 GCA_046538945.1 Chitinispirillaceae bacterium
CAGGGGCTCTGACACCCATTGAAGCATGGATGACATGATGATACCGTCCAGAACGGAATCGCCGAAGGGGAGAAACTGGGCATCTCCGTTCACAGCCGCAGCTTTTCTGTGGGGTCCTGCAGCGATACGAAGAGAACCGAGCGCCAGGTCGAGGCAGATGACCTTTGAATTTTCAGGCAGTGGAGCAGCGTATTCAAGCAGCTTGCCCGTGCCCCCTCCGATATCGCACCAGGTTTCTCCCTGTTCTATCTCTGCCCGCAGGCGCTGAGCAAGCTTCCGCAGTATGCTATTTTGCACCTCAGCATCTGAATCGTAGAATCGGGCATTTCTGCCAAAGAGGCTGGCGATTCTTTTTTTGGGGACTTGGGAGACTACCATGGCTGCTTTAAACTGAATGGAGGCATACTTAATCAATAATAATATAGTAAAGCATAAAATATTCGATCCCTGCTCTAACCGCAATTCAAATCTTTGATGCTCAGGGGCATAGGGCAGAAGTGGGGAAGTGAGGCTTTTGGAATTCTTCTGTAAAAACCCGTTATTTCCAGCTTTTCACATAGCCAGCATCTCCCGCTACTCCTGAAAAATCGGCCATAACTGGTGCGAAATACGTTATATTTAGGTGATGGTGAAAGGACATAATCTGAATCTATGAGCATTATCCGCGTTTTTCCTCTATTAGTTCTGACACTGATCTGCGCATCTGCTGTTATTTCGGCTCAGAGCAAAGCGGCATCATCCGCTCAGAAGCTGATGGTTCAGCAGAAGTACAAGGATGCCACAAAGCTTGTTTCCGATCATCTCAAATCAAATCCGGATGACTTCGACGCCCTCTATACCCTGGCCACCATCGAGCAGACAAGAATCCTGGATTATGAATCGTATATGGTGGATGGTACAAGATTCGAGAAACTGGCGGACAGTACCTGCAAAATTCTCCAAAGCAGGCTGAGTTCGCTTTCCGGGGAGGACTCGATACGGTGTTTGTTCTACACAGCCAATCTGATAGGAGGCATCGGTGTGATGCAGGCCAAATCGGGGGCCTGGTTTGACGGGGTCAAGAATGCGGTGAGCTCGGTCGGTATGCTCAAAGAAGTCAAAGAACTGGATTCGGATTTTGTGGCCGCGGATCTGGGCATAGGCGCTTTCGATTACTACCTCAGCACCAGTTTCAAGTGGCTTCCTTTTGTGACTGAAGACAAGATGGAACAGGGAATCATCGCTATTGAGCGGGCTCTGCAGGCACCCTTTCCCTTCAACCATGCAGCCCAAAACACTCTCAGCTGGATTCTTATTGACCGTAAACAGTATCCCCGGGCGGATTCGCTTGCCCGTTCAGTTCTGTCTGAGTTGCCTGACAACACCATCTTTCTGCGGATCAGGGCACTGATAGCCCTCTGGACCGGGCAGTACAAATCTGCTCTGTCCATGTCAGAGGAGATTATCCGTACATCCACGACAAGAAACCCGGTCAACTGGTCTGATCTGGTTACCGGGTATTACATAAAAGTACACTGTTATGAGCATGCCAGGGACAAAAAGAAAGCCTACAGTGCTGCACAGAAAATCCTGAACACTCCCATCCCATCTGCTTACAGGGAAATCCCTCACATCAAAAAGCACCTCAAGTATCTCAAAGAGATCCGTTCAAAGAATAGGCCCTAAAAGGATGACACACAAATTCCATTTCGCACTGATAGTGAACATTTTTCTGCTTTGCTCGTTTTCTTTTGCAGGATATAATCCTCTTTACCGCCTCGATCCGGCTCTTGACCGTCTGGTCAACAGACTTCAGGTCAGGCACAGAACCGCTCCACGCTCCTTTGACCTGCAGCCTCTGCGCTACTTTGAACTGCGGAACTATCTGGATTCTCTTCCCGAAGGTTCTCTCTCCGGGCAGGAAGAATACCTTCTAAAGTCCCTGTCAAACAGACTGAGAGCAGACGGCGGTCTTTACAGTTACCATAACAGTAGAAAACAGGTCAACATTAGGATCAATCTGAACCTTCTGGGCGAGGTCAGGGGGAGTGCGAAGGGTAAAGCTTTGGGGGGCAGAGGAATCATAAGCCCTCTTCTGAGCGGAAATGTCGGCCGGTTCTCTTTTTATTCCGCGATTGATGTATGGACAGAATACCGTTCGGACACTCTGTTCGAGGAAAGTGACTATCAGCCGTATAACGGCGTGCCGTACAATATCTACGGCAGAGAGCACGCAAGCAGTCACCTGCGCTCTTCCGATCTTCCCCGGGGAGGTGTCGTGTATGATGCGGACTGGGTGAAGCTTGAAACCGCTATTGATTATCTGAAGTTCGGCCCGGCCGTGCACTTTCCTTTAACTCTGTCGGGTGAGGCTCCGCCGATCACCTATGCAAGGGCGAAACTGGATCTTGGTATTCTCGAATACCAGCATATAGCGGGGCTTCTGCGGAGTCAGAGAGACAAACCCAAATATCTTTACGCGCACAGACTTTCCGGTTCACTTGCAGATGGTGCGTTTCATTTCGGGCTCAATGAGCTTATCGTGGGCGGGAGTACAACCGACCAGCAGGGGCCTGAGGATCCCGACAACTCTCTGCGTATGGAATATTACGGAGAAGAACGTGACTGGGAGTGGACTTATTTCATCCCTTTCGTGCCGTTCAAGTTCGTGGAGCACTACATCGGGGATAAGGACAATGCGGCAATATCCGTCGATCTGAGTCTCCTCTGGCCCCGTAATTTCAGACTCTACGGGGAATTCTTTCTGGATGATTTCCTTTCTCCCTGGAAGATGTTTACCGATGATTTCGGAAACAAGTGGGCTTTTACCGCGGGGATGCAGTATTACAACCATGTTTTCTCCAGGGATGTGAGCGCGGGGATTGAGTACAGCAGGATCGAACCCTGGGTGTACACTCATTTCTACGGCGGAAGTCACCGTCTTGATCATTTCGACAAACCTCTCGGGTCAAAAATGGGACCTAACTCACAGGCGCTGATCGCATCCTGCGACATCGGTTTGACAAAAAGAATAACAGCAGGGCTGCAGGTGACCAGCATGGCCAAAGGCTCATCCCGGGGTAGCAGAATAACCGATGTGCATCAGGATCCCGATGATCCCAATCCCGACCCACTGACCAAAACCTTTCTGGGCCCGGGAACGGTTCATCACTTCCGCCCCGGTATTTATGCCAGCTATGACCCGTTCGGTATCTTCAAACTGAACGGAATTCTAGAGGTGGATCTTGATCAGGACAGAGGTTCAGTTCACCTGGGACTCGATGGCGGTCTGTGCTTCTGAAAGCAGAAGTTGATTGTCTGCAGTAGAGGCCGCAATCACAAACAAACACCCGCGGGGTTCAGAATGTCATGCAGTAGTTTACAGATTCCCGGAACAGGATAGTGCTATGAAGTCCGAAAAAGAAAAGATGCTCGCGGGTGAACTGTACGATGCTTCCGATGCTCAGCTTGAAAAAGAGAGAAGACGGGCCAGAAATCTGGTATACGATTATAACCACTCCAGGCCCGATGAGGAGGAAAAACGCACAGACTTGATGAGAACGCTCATCAAAGCGCAAGGGTGGTTCAAGATCGAGCCGCCGTTTCACTGTGATTACGGATACAACATCGAGGTGGGTGCAGGCTTCTACGCCAATTTCAATTGTGTCATTCTGGATGTGAACAGGGTGGTGATCGGTAGTGACGTGATGTTCGGTCCGGGGGTGCAGATCTACACTGCCGGGCACCCGCTTGATCCTCAGGAAAGGCTGAAAAGCCTTGAGTTCGGAAAACAGGTGACGATCGGGGACAATGTCTGGATAGGGGGTGGAGCGATTATCTGCCCGGGGGTGAAAATCGGAAGCGGTACTACCATTGGCGCCGGAAGTGTGGTAACGAAGGATATTCCGGAAAATGTGATGGCTGCGGGGAATCCCTGCAGGGTGATAAGGGAGCTTTCCTGGTGATAGAAACGGCAATGGCCGGCGGCGTTGACGGCTGCAGAGGAGGCTGGTTCTCAGTCTTTCTGTCCTCTTCGGGAGAGTGGAAAGCTGCCCTTTACCCTGACCTGATCTCTCTTTGGCTCGATTGGGAGAATTCGGTGTCTCAGATTCTGATCGATATTCCGATCGGGTTCAGAGACTCGGGCGGGGAGGAAAGAAGTTGTGATACTCTGGCCAGAAAGAAATTGGGAAAACAAAAGGGTTCGAGCGTTTTCAGGGTCCCCTGCCGCCGGGCTGTCTACTGCAGCGATTACGGATCGGCAAACAGTGAAAACAGAAGATTCACCGGGAAGGGGCTTTCCAAGCAGGCGTTCAACATCATATCCAAAATGAGAGAAGCTGATCAGCTGCTGCGGCTTGTTTCCCGGGCCAGAAACCTATTCAGGGAATCTCACCCCGAGGTCTGTTTTGCGGCTCTGGCCGGAAAAGCCCCGGTTTATGCCAAGAACAGCCCGGCCGGTTTCGGGGAGAGACTCAGTATCCTTAAATCAGTTCTGCCGGATGCGCAAACAGTGGTTGAATACTCGATGAACAGATTCAGGCGAAAGGATGTGGCCAGGGATGATATTCTGGATGCACTGGTTCTGGCCGTATCGGCACTGAACGGCCCTGCAAAGCTATCTTCTTTACCTAAGAGACCTGAATACGACAGTTCCGGACTGAGAATGGAAATTGTGCTTCCTGATTAGCACGGAAGTCGCAGTTTCCTGCAGCCCCCATCTTTATCCACCGTTATAATTCCATCTCCCGGCCCATTATCTATTTTACACTATACGTTTGTTGAAGTGATCATTTTTTGAGCAAACCGCAGAGATTGGATGTAATGCAGAAAACTTCCGCAGTTATTCCCTGTTATAACGAAGGTTCCAGACTCGACCTTGAGGAGTTCAGGCGCTATCTGGAGTCTGAACCCGCCGTCGATTTTTGTTTCGTGGACGACGGAAGCGGCGATGACACTTTGCAGCTTCTGGAAAAGCTCGCATCAGATAAGCCTGACCGTGTGAGAATTGTCCGCAACAGCAGAAATATGGGCAAGGCGGAAGCTGTGAGAAGAGGAATTCTGGATTCCCTTTGCAGTGGTAAGTACTCCTATGTGGGATATTTCGATGCAGACCTCTCTACCCCACTTTCCCAGATCGGACGTCTGCGTAATGTCATGGAAAACGATTCAAGCTGTATTCTGGTTCTGGGGTCGCGCTTCCGGCATATGGGTGCGCAAATCATCCGCAACGAGATGAGGCATTATCTGGGACGGGTGTTCTCCACCTTCGCCAGCCTGATTCTTAAACTTCCGGTCTATGATACTCAGTGCGGGGCCAAACTTTTACGTGCACAGGAAGCGGCCCGTCTGTTCGAGGAACCCTTCATCAGCAGGTGGCTCTTTGATGTGGAAATTCTTGCACGGGTGATCAATTTGAAGGGGTATGAAGCGACCATGATGGAAGTCAAGGAAATGCCGCTTCAGAAGTGGATTGAAAAAGGGGATTCAAGGCTCAGCTTCAAGTCTATTCTGCGGGTCCCCTTTGAACTGATGAAAATCCGAAGAAAATATTTTTCTTCCGGAAAGCACTAAAATTGTTTTTACCTGGATCTGATATCCAGTGAATCGAGAATCCTCTTGTTCCGCGGATTGCTCAGACAATCGGATACCCAGTTATACTCCTTGAACCCTCCGGGATAGCCGGCCAGCTTGCATATTCTGTTCTGGGCTTTAAAGAAATCGTCTTCGATTCTCAGCTTTGCTGTCGGGTCCTCTACTTTGAAGGAATCGCTGTAAAAATAGGTCAACGAATCAAGCAGTGGATTGCACTGTTTCCATAAGGCCACCTGCTCCGCGGTCAGAGATGAATCGGCTGTCGGGACGAATTTGGGCACAGGTTTGACTTGCTGCCGTGATGTTTCTTCAGATTTTTTCTGTGCTCCGCATCCCAGGAGCAGAGCGGACATTACACTGAGAATTAAGACTCTGTACACGGAAAACTTCTCCTTTTAGGACCCTCAGGCCGAAATGATTTGTGGCCGTTGCGTGATTTATATACTAAATTACTATATATAACTATATATTTCAAAATAATAGGACATCAATATATTTCCAGCACGCAAAGGTATGAATTTCATTGATGGGTCCAAAAAAGCATCTGGGGCAGCATTTTCTGACTGCTCCTGCATATGCCAAACGAATCGCCCAGGCCGTCCCTGCATCTCAGGAGGAAAAGGTTCTTGAGATCGGGCCGGGTCACGGAGCATTGAGCATACATCTCAAAGAACGTTATCCTGATTTCCATCTGGTGGAAGTGGATCAGGATGCAATCGTCAGACTCAGACAGAAACTGGGTGAGGGGCAGTATACGATCCATCATTCCGATGTACTCGGGTTCGATTTCGCCACAGTCGGATTCCCGCTTCATGTGGCGGGGAATCTTCCCTATAATATCGGCGCTCTCATCATCAAAAAGACCCTCCTCTGCGCTCCGCGGGTTCTGTCCTGCACCTTCATGGTGCAGAAAGAGGTCGCTCAGAGGATCGTTTCAGGTCCACACACCAGAACCAATGGGTTTCTGTCCATTTTCTGCCAGTTCTTCGGAAAAGTGAAACTTCTGTTCCATGTTCCCCCGGGAGCGTTCTTTCCCCGGCCCAATGTCGACTCTTCAGTTTTCCAGATTCTGGTCGATAAGGATGTTTCGGGTCGGCTTTCTTCTGAATACTGGGGGGACTTTTTCGGTTTCGTGGACAGAGGCTTTTCCATGCGCAGAAAGCAGCTGGCCAAAGTCCTCGCTATGAGCGGTGATTCGTCAAAAGACTTCTACGGTGCTCTCCTTAGGGAGCTTGGGCTGGGTGAAGCCGCACGCCCGGAAGACCTGGATGTGGAGATGTGGCTTGAGCTCTTCAGGAAAGTGCAATTTTCATGAAGATGGTTTTCTGGTTCGTGTTTTTTTTCGCCTTTTCTTCCAAAGCCGGTCACCTCCCCGAGGAACTCACCTGGCCCAGGCAGATCCCCCCCGATAGTGACACCAGCAGACTGCGGGTGAACACGGAGCAGACCCTGTTTGACAAAACATTCACCAGTACGGATAATCTGGTGTACCGTCCCGTATACGGCCCCTATAGAGTCGAACAGGAACTCTGGTATGAACTCAGAAGAGACAGACTGAGTAACTACAGGCATTACGTGAACGCTTCCGGTTCTGTACACCGTACTCTTTCCTCCGTTCCGTGGTTTAAGCCGGGGCTTGACTGGACACCTGTCTCACAGATTTACAGGTGGGATAAAGGGATGAATACGCTTGCGACCCTGGATGCCGGCCCCTCTGTTCTGTTTGATCTGAAGGGCATGCCTCTCGGTGTGCGGGCTGGGCTTTCAGGGAGAAGGGTAGACTCTCTCTGGAGCTGGAGGGAAGGAGAACATCGAAGCAGTGTCGGTGCATACACATCCTTTGAACTCGGGGCACTGGATTCTATTCTTCCCTTTGCTCCGCTTTATTTCTATTCCGAAGGAGTGGCAAGGAGTATAGAAAATTCGGCCATGGCCTCAGTTCGCGGGTCTGCTCTGGGAGCTTTCACCCTAGGTCCGCAGGACAGTATCTTTGTGCACGGTGATGCATCTGTGTTCAGTGGTAAAGAAGGGTATCTCGAGGAAAGTGCCGA
>JBKHHW010000159.1:0-7529 GCA_046538945.1 Chitinispirillaceae bacterium
GCCTTTACTTTCGTAACCAATCCAAGGACAGCAAAACCTGATTGGGCTGAATTGGCTACATCCCATAGCGTGTAAAAGGGATTATTAGGCTTACTGTCTGCCTGTGAATGGAAAAAAACGGAACATATTAAAACCATTAGAAAAGGTTTCGGAAAACATCGTATGGATTTCGCCACCTGCAAACCACCTGGTCCGTTAGTTATAAATGCCCCAAGTAATGTAAAATAACATAGGGTGTTGAGGGCCATAAGATACATCTTTCGATTTTCCTGCCTGAGTTCAAAATGAATGCAGTCGAATTTTAATGACTTAGGCATAAAAAATATGGTTCGTATCCAGAATAATCTATATTCCACTCTCAATACACGATAAAATAATTAAATCACTGGTATAAAAATCCAGGAGTTTCAGTGTCTGGACCGCAGTTTATAGATACAGTTCTGAAGGCGACCGGCGCAGACGATGTTACCTATACCGACAGAGTCCAGAGCCTCTGGGAAGGGTACGGGGAGATTCTCCGCGTGGGCCTGGAGGGATCTGACTATCCCAGTGTCATTGTCAAGCATATCCGCTGGCCGGACAGGAAAAAGAGCAGAGTATCCCACCGTTCGCACCAGAGAAAGGTGCGCTCCTATCAGGTTGAGATGAACTGGTATGAAAACTACAGTTTCCGCTGCACGAACCTCTGCAGGGTTCCCCGCCTTCTTGCCAAACAGGCTGGCAAAGGGGAAGTGCTTCTGGTGCTTGATGATCTCGATGCCGCCGGGTTTTCCAGACGGAAGAACCGTGCGTCCATGTCTGATGCCCGGGTGTGTATCGGGTGGCTGGCCAATTTCCATGCGCAGTTCATGGGCGAGCGCCCCGAGGGTCTGTGGAAACTGGGAACCTACTGGCACCTCTCGACCCGCCCCGATGAACTCAAACGCCTCAATGACAATACTCTGAGAAATGCGGCTTCCGCCATTGACCTGAAGCTTAGGTCAACCGCTTTTCAAACCATAGTGCATGGTGATGCAAAGCTGGCCAACTTCTGTTTTGCCCGCGACAGCAGAAGTGTTGCCGCGGTTGATTTTCAATACGTGGGCGGTGGTTGCGGTATGAAGGATCTGGCGTACCTTGTGGGAAGCTGTTTTGACGAAAGCGAGGCGGAGCGCCTTGAGGAGGAACTTCTTGACCTCTATTTCCGCATACTCCTCAGGGCGTTGACCGAAAGAGACTATGAAGGTGATGCCGATAGGCTTGAAAAGGAGTGGCGAAGCCTCTACCCGGTGGCTTGGACCGATTTTCACCGTTTTCTGAAAGGGTGGACGGATGGTTTCTGGTCGCCCAACTGCTACAGCGAGCGGGTGGCGCGGGAGGTTATTGCGCAGTTGTGAATGGCGTTCTATTTTGGGAACTACGATGCGAACTGCAATGATTATCTGAATGTTAACGAATGTAGTACGCTGAATAATGACGTTTTCCGGACGGAGTATACCTTTGGCGAGTGAGACACCGACAACGACGGTCGAATCGACAGGATGAGTTCTGGGACGGGGTTTGTGAGTCGAGTTCTGCTGAGCACCTGAGATGATGACCAAAACGGTCTGAACCCGGATGAATTCTGTTCGATGGTTTTTTCCATCGCAGATGAGAACCAGGACGGGCAGGTGGAGTTTGAGGGGTATAATGACTTTGCGCAGAGGTGGTATCGAGTGGCGCTGTGGGGGCTGGCGGGAAGACTCAATGGGAATTGTTCTGGGGGAGGTTCCTACAATCAGTCAGGGCCGGTGCTGAGTCTTCAAAGCAGGCGCCTAAATACTACTTTCATCCCAAAAAGAACCGCTCGCCTCTTAATTGCAACTAAATCAATAAAGACTCTGAACTCATCTTCTGAACAAAACAAGATCATCACACACCCTTTCATCACTGAAAAGCCTTGTCAATTTCCGGCTTTTATGGTTATATTGATAGATTAAACTTTCAGAAACCCCGTTTCAGGGGTGGAAAACTTACGAGGGGCTCCAATACAAAATAATGAAACAGTTCCGATTTCTTCAGATATGCATCGTTTTCTCAGCTGCCCTTTTTATTGCACCAGCTTCGGTACCGGACATTGATTTCGCCCTGGCGTGGGAACCCGATTCAACTCAACAGGACAATTCGGGTGCCGAGGAGGGGGAGGATTTCAATTCACTTTTCGAGGATGTCTACACCGAGATCGATACAACTTACGCCTGGAGCAACTACAAGATCAACTCCGGGCGCTTTGACTACAAAACCCTGGGTCCCGGGGACACTATAAGAATTCCTCTGGTCGATTCGGCTCACAAAAGGATCTATGTCCATCCTTTCGAAAATTACGTTTCCTCCGATTTCGGCAGGCGCAGGTACGGATGGCATTACGGAGTGGATGTGAAGCTCTGGACGGGCAATCCGGTGAAATGTGCATTCGACGGGATCGTGCGGGTGGTGACCTATGACCCTCGCGGTTACGGGAGAGTTGTCGTGGTCAGGCATCACAGCGGGCTTGAGACCCTGTACGCGCACCTGTCGCGGGCAAAAGTGAAACCGAGGCAGAAAGTGAAGGCCGGGGATATTATCGGTTTGGGGGGCAACACCGGGCGATCGTCGGGATCTCACCTTCACTTTGAAATGCGCTACTACGGTGAGCCGTTCAACCCCAATCATATCATCGACTTCGAAAACTATCGCTTAAAAAATGATATCCTTGTGCTTACGAGAGAAAATTTCGAGTACCTGACGGTGCAGAGGCAGACCGTGTACCATACCATCCGCAAGGGGGACACGCTGGGGGCCATTGCGCGCCGGTACGGGACCGGGGTTTCCACCCTGTGCACACTCAATGGTATCGGGCCACGGACGGTTCTGAGGATCGGGCGCAGGCTGATGGTGAGAACGGCCAAAAAGGGGGAGAAGAAGCTGACGCTGCAGGTGAAAAAGTCATCCGAGGCGACCCAATAGCCGGCATGTTTTCCAACTTTTCCGCCCAAACTTCTCTAACTTGAGCCTAAACTGCTTGGCCGCTAATTCGGTTCAGTGTATTTTTAGTTTGAACCTCAAAGAGTTTTAACGGAAATTGTGGATATATGCTTGTTCAGGTTGAAGTAGCTTCTTTTGCAGTAGATCCTTCCCGCAATGCGCCGCTGGTGCTTTTGAGGGAAGTAGGCGGCATCAGATCTGTCGCTGTTCCCATAGGGCCTCTGGAGGCCAGTGCAATCGCGATCCATTCTCTTCAGGTGGAACCGGAAAAGCCGCTCACCATAGATCTGGTGAAGATCATGATGGAGGAGCTGGGGGCGGTTCTTACGCGGGTGGTGATATATGATGTAATAGAGCAGGCTTTCCAGGCCCGTCTTCAGATCCGTAGCGGTTCCAATGTGAAAGTGATCGATTGCCGGCCCTGTGATGCGCTGGGCCTGGCACTCAGGTTCGATTCGCCTATTTTCGTCAATGATGCAGTGTTCGAAAAGCTGCAGTCCGGAAACGGTCTCTCCGAATCCGAACAGCTGCGTAAAAATATAAGAAATCTTGATACAACCGAATTTGGCCGATTTGTTTTGGAGTGAACCCTTTATGATTAAATTCAGAAGTACCATCCTTTGTCTGATACTCTGTGTAAGCTTTTCCGCGCTGGCCAATGAAAGCGCCTCGCCTCTCTTCAAAAAAGCAAAAGCGTTTTATGTTGCCGGGCAATATGATTCCACCATCGTTCTCATCCGGGAGCACCTGAAGAAAAACGGCAGAGATCCCGAATCGCTCACTCTTGTTCCTCTGGTTGTGGAAGCCTACATGAGAAAGGGGAATTACCTTCAGGTTCATCGGCTGATCGATATGTACCGTCAGAAGTATCCCGATGTGGCCTACATGCCGCGGCTCAATTATCTGCAGGGAGTGGCCTACGCCAAGGAGGACAACCACACGGCATCGTTGGCCGCCTTTTCCCAGGCGATGCAGAAGGGGTTGTCGGAGGAACTCCAGAGGCTTACCCGATCGAATGTGGAGAACATCTGCAGGCGCGCTCTGAGTATAGAAGAACTTTCCGGGCTTGCCCAGAAGGGCGGACTCTACTACGATATTCTGGAGATCATCAGGTTCTTCGAAATACAGAAACTGCTGGATGCGGGCCAGGCGGTCAGAGCGAAGAACAGTGCGGAGGACTTCAGAAAGGATTTCCCTCGTTCGCGCTACAGTGAGCAGATCAAGGGAGTTTTGAGCAGGTCGAAGGAGCGGCAGAAGAACACCGTTCAGGTCGGGATGCTGGCTCCGCTCTCGGGTTTGGACGCCGAAGTGGGAAAGAGGGTAATGCAGGGTGCCAAGCTGGCCATAGAGCGGTACAATGCCCGTACACCTCAGACCATCGAGTTTATCGTGTACGACACGAAAGGCAGCATGGTCGAGACGGCGTACAAGTCAAAGGCTCTGGTTCAGAAGGATCAGGTTCCGGTGGTGATCGGCCCCGTGCTTTCCTCCACGGCAACTGCGAGTGCTTCGATGTTCATGGGGAGAGATGTTCTGATGATCTCCCCGACTGCAACCGAAGAGGGTATTGCTGGAATCGGGGACAATATCTTTCAGATGAACATCACTATGGGGTCACTGTCCAGCAAAATCGCCCGTTACGCGGTGGAGAGGCTTAATATCCGCGAATTCGCCATATTCGCTCCCAACAGTGGTTACGGGGTGGCCATGGCGGAATCCTTTAAGGAGGAACTGAGAAAGTACAATATAGAAGTAGTGCACGAGGAGTTTTTCGAAGAGGGTATTCATGATTTCAGGCCTCACTTCATGCGGCTCAGAAAGTCACTACTGGCGCGTCATCTGGAGAAGATATCCGCGGAAAAGGGAGATATGCACAGGGTGGTTCAGGTGAGCCGCAGGGACAGCATCCGTTATTCTGATTCCACTCTTGCTGTGGGAGGACTGTTCATGCCGGTTGAATCGGATGATGTGCTCAAGCTTGCCCCTCAGGCAGTGTTCCACAGAATTCAGACTCAGATGCTCGGCTCAAGCGGCTGGCATGATTCGAAGGTCCCCAAAGACGGCAAGCGCTACGTTCAGAACGCGATGATCTCCTCCGGCTTCGAGCCCGACAGAAACAGCAAGGAGTGGCAGGCGTTCGACAAGGCCTACAAGGTGCGTTTCAATATGGATGCCGACAAGATCGCAGCCCTGGGCTACGACGCGGCGCGGCTGGTGATCAAGGCGATCGAGCAGACTGGTGGAACCGATGTGTCGAAGATGATCAAAGGTCTTAAAAAGGTACAGAACTACAAGGGACTTGCCGGAGAGGTGACTTTCAACCCGCAGTCGGGTGCCAATATTGAAGCGGCTATCATGAAAGTGTCCGGAGACGGCTTCATCCGCGTGCAGTGATTTCTGATTTACCGGTAACGGCTGCCGCGAGCGCTTAGAGATGGCGGCCGTACTGGAAACTCCTCGAATTGCCGGCAGAAGTACAGGTGTCGGACTGGATTTCTGATCATGGGAAAACTGGTTTACTTTTTTACGGAAGCGGTCAGAGGCTTTTACCAGGCCAAACTGATGACCTTTGTGTCTATCCTGACCATTACCGCCACCCTTTTTCTGATCAGCGGTGTGTTCATCGGGCTGATGAATATAAATGATGTGCTCAAGCGCTCAGAGAGCCAGGCCGACATCGTGGTGTATTTCACTGAAGTAGCTTCCCGGGATGAAGCGTCACAGAAAAAGGTCTACCAAAAGATACGGAAAATGCCCGAGATTGCTTCTGCGGCGCTGGTGAGCAAGGATAGCGCATGGAACAGGTTCAGGGCGCAGTACGGAGACGAGATGCTCGAGGCGGTGGATGAGAATCCGTTCCCTGCATCTGTGGAGCTGATCCTTATGGAGGGCAGCCGAAGCTCCGAGCAGGTAAGTGAGCTTCAGCGCAAGGTATCTTCTTTTAGCGCAGTGGAATCGGTCGAGTATTCCCAGAAGTGGCTTGATTACATTAAGGATCTGCGTAACCAGTTCTATTGGGTGTCGGCTGTGGTGGGTTTGGTTGTATTTCTTGCGCTTCATTCCATTGTTTCCAACACCATAAAGCTCACGATCTATGCCAGAAGAGATCTGGTGAGGAATATGCATTATGTGGGAGCAACCGATCTGTTCATAAAAATGCCCTTTCTGCTGGAGGGAATGCTTCAGGGGCTTATTGGTGGAGTCCTCTGCATTGTGGCCCTGTTTGCTGCCAGAATTCTGACCCAGTTTTCACTCAACTGGTGCTTTTCTTACCTGCCTTTCATCATCATCATAGGGGTCTTGTTCGGGTGGCTTGGAAGCCAGAGTGCTGTTCGCAAATTCTTGGTCTGATATTTCTCCTGATCGCCGTGCTGACCTGTTCGCTTCAGGCCCAGAGCAAGTCGGTGGTCTCCCGGGTGGAAGAGGAGATCAGTCAGAATATGGGTGCGCTCGATTCGGTCAAAACGGAACTTGAGAAGGGCAGAGCACGGCTCAGGGAGCTTCAGAGCGAGGAGGGAAATTACCTCAGCCGCCTCGAACAGCTGGAAAAGAATATCGCTGCATCCGAGACGTACCTTGAGATGGTGCAGCTTCAGATCGATACGGTTGGAGTCACCCTCGATTCGCTCAACGATTCCCTGGGGCGGGCGGAGGTGGAGCTCAAGAAGGCGCGGGAGCTGATGAAAAGGAGGCTGCGCAATGCCTATAAGAGCAGGGAGATAAGCAAGCTGCAGATGCTTCTGACCTCCAGGAGTCCGGTTGAACTGATACAGAGAATCCGTTATTTTCAAGAATTGAACCGTTACGACAAGCGTCTTGCGGAGAAGATTGAGACTACCATCAGCAGTATCGATCAGAAGAAGATCATACAGGAAAAGAAAATGGAGCAGCTCGAGGTGCTTTTTGCGGAAAAGCAGCAGGAGCAGGAGCAGCTGGTGGAGGAGGAGAGCTCCAGGAGGTCCGTTCTGGAGGATATCCGCACCAAAAAAGATTCGTATGCGTCTATGGTGAAGGAGCTTGAGGCGGCTCAGGAGCAGCTTGATGGAATAGTCAAGCTGCTGGAGCAGAAACGGAAGAAGGCCAAAGAGCTTGACCGCAAGGCGAAAGTTGCGTTTCAGAAGAGGAAGGGCGAATTGTCCTGGCCTGTGAAGGGTAAGGTGATCAGCAAGTTCGGCAAGGTGGTCCACCCTGTTTACAAGACGGTCATAATGAATAAAGGAATCGACATCGCCGCCAAAAAGGGCGACCCTGTTGAATGTGTCGCCTTTGGCAGTGTGGTGCATGTCGGGTGGATGCGCGGGATGGGCAAGCTGGTGATCGTGGATCATCAGGGCGGGTATATTACGGTCTACGCCCACCTGGACGAGATAAAGGTGGATATGGATCAGGAAGTTGATATCGGGACGGTGCTGGGCAGTGTCGGAGAGACGGGCTCGGCGAGCGGCGCGAAGCTGCATTTTGAAATCAGGAAGACGGCGGAGTCGCTGGATCCGCAGGAGTGGTTGGATTAATGTTCAGCGTTCAAGCTCAACGTTGTCCGTTATCCG
>JBKHHW010000003.1:0-57695 GCA_046538945.1 Chitinispirillaceae bacterium
AAGCGGTATGGATTGAAAGGTTTTAGGTGAACTGAATGTGATGGTGCCGGATCTGGTAATGAGCGATTTGCAGTTCGTGTCACTTCAAATTAGATTAGTGTAGGTTCTGTTTTGCCTGGTGACCATTCTTCGGGTAATTTGTCGCGGATTCATGAGCTGGAAGGATTTGATCATGCATGTACGTCGTAGTTCCATAACAGTTCATCCCATTGTGTCGGCTGTAACTGCGGTTCTTATAGTTCTGCTTACAGTTTCTGAAACCTATTCAGGAAACGGTTCTAAAGAGGACCTGTTCCGGAATATTCTGATATCTGACACACTGATCAATTCAAATGTCGGTATTCATATAGTGAACTGTTCCACAAGCGAGGATATTTATCGCTATAACGAAAACAAGCTTTTCATTCCAGCTTCTGTTCTCAAGATCATAACAGCCTATGCAGCTTTAAAAGTCCTTACACCTCAATACGTCTTTTCCACCAACTATCTGGCCAAAGACACCGTCGCGGATTCCTCCGCGGTATCCATGCTGTACATAAAAGGAAACGGGGATCCGACCCTTTCGACAGACGACCTCAACAACCAGGCTTCTTCAATTGCCGCAAAAATCAAGGAAATCAGAGACGGTATCGTTGTGGACAATACCTTTTTTGACACTATCCGGTTGGGCAGCGGCTGGATGTGGGATGATCCCAATACCCCGGTTGCCCCTTTCTTCATCAATAATAACCTCATCGACCTTATCGTTTCTCCGGGTGCCGTCCGGGGACAAACAGCTACCGCAAGCTCCCTGCCCGCGTCGTCATTTATCGATGTATCCGTCGAGAATGTAACGGATGACAACAGAATAAGAATCCTGCATGAGAAGCTTGAGAACAGGGAAAAGTACGTTATTGCGGGCCCGTTCAGTTCCGTAACCGCTGTTAGAAGATTTCGTACCGTCGTTCATCAGCCGGAACTGTTTGCCGGTACCGTGTTTAAGGAACTACTGGCGAAAAACGGAACAGAAGTCGGCGGACCAGTTCGGATTGGGAGAGTTCCTTCAGATGCCCAGCAGTTTGCGAGCTTCAATTCACCCCCGTTGGGCGATATTGTCAAGACTTTCCTCAAGGAGAGCAATAATCTGACCGGCGAATGTTTGCTTAAAACTCTGGGAACGGTAGATTCCGGAAGTCCGGGGGAAGCGTACAAGGGTGTCAGGGAGGTGCAGAAGGTTCTGAAGGAAATTGGAATCGAAGAGAAAAAGTACCGAATGGTGGATGGCTCCGGGCTTTCCACCTATAATCTTCTGACACCGGAGCAGCTGGTCACTGTGCTCAAAGCTGCCTACAGAGACTTTACCATCTATCCCGAGTTCAGCAGTGCACTTGCGGTTGCCGGTGCAGACGGAACTCTCAGGAGCCGGATGGATGATTCGCTTCTGGTGAGGTCGGTACGGGCAAAGACCGGCACCATGTCGGGGATAAGCTCACTTGCCGGCTACCTGCGCACAAAAAAGGGTACGATGATCGCATTTTCCATCATGGTGAACGGATTTGTCGGGTATTCCACTCCTGTACGAGCCGCTCAGGATAGCATCATCAAGCTCATCTACGAGAAATTCTGATCACAATCCCAGAGTTTGATAACCGCCGATTCGGAAGTTTTGTTCCGGCAGCAGATGATGTTGTTCCGGCTGAAAACGTCAGAAACGCCGGTTCATGAAGCTTTCAACTTCTCTGTACACATCTCGTCTCACTGTATGGGGAGAACGGGCGATCTCTCTGAGGTCCGCTATGGACAGATATCTGGTGCTGATGAACCCTCTGAGAAGTGAAAGCGGGATCATGCTGGGATTTTTCAGAAGTGCAGCCGGTACTCCCAGATTTGCAGTTCCGGTGTAGAGTGTGCGCTGGGATGCAATTTTGGTCAGAACAGCGATGGATCGTGAGGCTTTGGCAACGTATTCCACCAGTCCGGGTCTGCTGTAGACCTTCGGATTGTCCAGAAGTCGCAGAAGTACGGAATCGTTTGCGATGGAGCGGCTGACAAGATCGTATATCTCCACCTCCCTGCGTCGGGGCGGCACTGTGAGCAGATCGGTACCTACAAGATTGCTTAATGTGTCATTTATGCAATCACCTTCCACAATGGCCCCGTGAAGGTGAACTGTACTGCCTTTGACAAGTTTCTCGATTTTGGAAATCTGCGTTTCACAATCAAAACTGAAGCGGCTTCCGTTGCAGTTTTCAAGGCTGTGCGCGGCCCAGTCAAGGGGTGTGCTTTCCTGCAGGTCTCCCAGGATGCATCTGGATAGGCTGCTTACACCGACAAGGGAAAGAGTCGGGACCTGTTTTTCACGCTGAGTCACTATGGATTGGAGAAATTTTTGGAGGCAGTTCTTCTTTGCAATCCGTTTGAGCCATTTTTCGAATCCGTCCTCTTTCATCAGATACTCGAACAGAAGAATGTTTCCGCCGATCTCTTCTCCTGACCTGATTGAACTGGCAAGAGAACGGTAGGTCTTTGCTCTTTCTTCGTAGATTGTGACCAGCGGGAGCATCTTTGCCATGGATCTGAGATCGTAGGGGTCGATTCTCTCTGTTACATACGAAAGCCGTTCTGCAAGAGCCTCTGCTTCAGATTCCAGAAGCAGTCCGAGTTGGTGTCTGCTGCTCTCATCCAACTGCTGTTTTGCAAAAAGAGCATTGATCCGGACTGCTGCACCTCTGCACAGCTCCCGAAACTGAGCCATATTTCTAAGACTCAGTTCCTTTTGCAGAGATGAGACGATTCTCCTCTCTTTTGCGCTTAATTTTGTTGGGTAATGTATGGCGCGGAGCAGCAGGATCGTGAGTCTTCTGAACCGAAGTACATCCTGAGCCGTATCCAGGTCAGATCTGCCAATGTGGAGAAAGGAGAAGATCATGAATTCAAGTGTTTTGGGATCGGAGCGTTGTGAGAGAGCCGTCTTTACGATATCTCCCGGATCCCATCGCTCTTCGCTTCTTTTGAAGAAACTGGCCAGTTTTTCCGCTCCCTTCTCAAATCCCTCCTGGATTTTGAGCGATTTTTGCAGTGCGGATACTGCTTCGAGACATCCTGCAGAAACACCTTCGGACATGGTGGCTCCAGATATCAGAAAAGTAAGTGAGTGAGGACCAATCTTGAAGTATAACTAGTTGATTCCTCTCTATGCAAACGTTTCTGAAATAAAAGGAGGTGAAGTCCTGTTATTTTCAGGACTTCACCTCGGGTGTATGCGGATGTGATCAGGAGAAAAGAGTTATTCAGCCGGATCCTCAGAAGGATCTTCGGTGGGATCCTCGGTTGGATCTTCGGTAGGATCCTCGGTAGGATCTTCGGTAGGATCCTCGGTAGGATCCTCAGTGGGGTCCTCTTCTCCATTGCCGCCGTTTCCTCCCGGAAGCAGCACGTTGTCTATCTTGTGAACCACACCGTTTTCCACATCGATATCGGGGTCGGTGACCTGGGCAGTACCGTTGAGTACCACATTGCCGTTATCAGTTGAAACGTCGATGGTTTCTCCCTGCTGGGTGGTGACGGTTCCAGATTCCAGGTCCGCGGAAGTCAGAACGGAGTCGGTTACATGATAGAGGAGAATGTCTCTGAGTCTATCCGGGTCGGCCAGAAGAGAATCAAGAGTACCTTCGGGCAGAGCATCGAAAGCCTCGTTGGTCGGAGCGAAAAGTGTGAGAGATTCGAGATCTTCAAGAGTGCTCGCCAGCCCTGCGGTCTCGATGGCATCAAAGAGAGTGCTCAGTTCCGAATCGTTCTGGATCTCCTCCACAACCGATTGTGTTCCTCCGTTGCCGTTTCCGTTGTCATCATCTGCACAGTTCACCACCAGTCCGGCGGTCAGAAAAAGGGTAGCTGCAAGGAAAAGGGAAGTTTTGTTGCGTAGCATACGTTCCTCCTTGGGAAAAGGTATTCGTTTTTCCTTACCGGTGTGTTCCGGATGCTGATGTTAAACGGCAATTTGGATACCAATTCCGAAAAGCGGGATTTAGGCGTTTAGGAAAGGTGTTTTGGAGGAGGCTGAAGACAAGGCGGCAAGATCACCTCTTGATCCGGTTGTCGCTGGATGTTCAAGTTGAGAATACGTTATGACAGGAACAGCTCAGAACAGAAGCAGGCTTAGGGCCATGACCGCCATTCCTGCAATCAATCCATAAATCGATAAGTGATGCTCACCGTAGCGTTCTGCAGAGGGTAGCAGCTCGTCAAGCGAAATATACACCATTATTCCCGCTACGGAGGCGAAGAGAATGCCGAAAGCCGGACCGTCCAGAAATTGGAGCAACAGCAGGTAACCGATCAGCGCACCGACTGGTTCCGCTATACCGGAGAGAAAAGAGTAGAAAAAAGCTTTTTTTCTGCTGCCTGTGGCATAATACACCGGAACCGATACCGCTATTCCCTCGGGAATATTATGAATTGCAATCGCTATCGCCAAGGAGATTCCAAGTGCTGGTTCCGCCAGAGTGGCAGTGAAGGTGACCAGGCCTTCAGGAAAATTATGAATGGCAACGGCCAGAGCCATAAAAAGACCTGTTCTGTGAAGACCCATTTTCGCACGCTTTTCCTTCATCTCCTTGATCTCCTCCACGCTGTGCATCTCATGGGGGTTTTCAAACGAGGGTATGAGTTTGTCAATAACTGCAATGAATGCTATGCCGCTGAAGAATGCCAGTGTGGTGAACCATTCACCTCTGGATTCACCTGCAAAACTAACAAGGTATTCGTTAGCCTTGGGGATGATTTCAAGAAAGGATACATAAAGCATCACACCGGCGGAAAACCCGAGTGAAGCTGCAAGGAACTTGGTGTTGGTGTGACTTGTGAAAAAAGCGATTATGCTTCCGCCTATTGTTGATAATCCGGCTAGAAGTGTGAGTCCGAAAGCAAGAATAAGCGTCTGCGTTTCCAAAAGTGTGTCTCCTGTTTATCTTCAGAGTAATATTCAGTTGCTAAAACAATATAAATACAGCTGTTTTGTGAATGGGTAAGTTGGAACAAAAAAAAAGATGAAAATGGTTTTCAGTTTTCGAAGATTGTGCCGAAGAACCTAATACATGAAGGAATATGAGGAGGTTTCATGGATTCCGTTTCAATAACCCGAACAGCCGCATCAATCGAAGCCCTGAGCAGAATCGTTCAGGAATCGAGTGCCAAAACTACTGAAATGAGTGAAAAATTTCTTCGGTACAACATTCAGCTGGCAGTGGGGCGGGAAATGGGAAAAGGGGAGCTTCTGGACCTTGTAGCCTGAGCTCTTTTCAGATGTCTTCACTGTTTTGCTCCTGAGCGGTATTAAAACTCCGTCCATCTGGTGTTTTCTGTCATTCTGAATTATTTTAAAACAGAACGACTTAACAAAGGTAAAACATCTTGAGGAGGAGTTATGCTTTTTAAAAAAATCCGCGGTGCCGCTTTTTTTGCGATTCTTTCTATCTCTTTTATCCATGCCGCCGAAGTAGGTATTCCCTTCGGATTCGGGGGTTCACCTTTCGGTCTGGGTGGCTCTCAATACGTGGGAGTGAGGATACATGTGACCGATTTTTATGCGGTTCAACCCAGTGTTCAGATGTCCCTGACGGAGAATGACAACAATCTGGGTCTGCATGTCGACAACCTCTTTTATCTGACTGAAATGAACAGCCTGGAACAGTATGCGGGATTCAATGTCGCTTTCAATCTGGATGATGACTTCCGGTTAGGAGGGTTCTACGGGCTTCAGCATTCCATAAACCAGTCAGTCGATGTTTACGGACAGATCGGGTTGGGAATCGATCTTGACCCCGCTGTTGTCTACACTGCAAATACCGGCCTGGGAGTAATCTTCTACATACAGCGTTAATGAGTTATAAGCCCGGAACTGGTTCCGGGCTCTTACCTTATCTTCATAGATCCTCATTTTTTCCATTCTGCATCTGAAACGCATAATCCGGCCTGTATTCCTTTTCGGCACAGAACTCGCTTTGTCTGTCTGTAAAAGCTTGGGTCTGTAACTGTCAGAAGGAGGTTTCATGAATTCACTAACAAGAAAACTGTTTGCCACCGCGATGGCCGTTCTTGCTTTCTGGTCTGTATCCGGAGCTGTCGGGGTCGGAATACCTTTCGGGTTTCAGAGTGGTCAGGGTGTGGGCGCACGTCTGAATTTCGGAGATGTCTATGCATTTCAGCCGCTTGTAATCTTTAATTATGTAAACGATCAAACCAGTATGACTTTCAGTGCCGATAACAACTTCTTCATTGCCGGAGATGATATGCTCAGGCAGTATGTGGGAGCGAACGTCAATGTCGATCTTGACGGTAACTTCGGGACCGGTGGCTACTACGGTCTTCAGCACCGGGTGAACGAGGTTGTGGATGTCTACGGGCAGTTGGGGTTGGGGGTCACTTTCGATCCCACATTTGTCAGTACATTCAGTACCGGCGTGGGAGTGATTTTCAATATTGCCAGATGATCAGCTCGGAGTCAAAAACAAAGGGGAAGCGTACGCTTCCCCTTTGGTGTTTCTCATCCGGGCTTCAGTTCTCAGAAAAGCCACAATTTCAGACCTGCCCTCAGTCCCCAGTTCGTTCCCGGAATATTTGGCGGCGGAAGGCGGTCCACCACGTTTTCCTCATAGTAAGCAGGATCCGGGGCACTGTCTTCCTCATATCCTTCGGCATTTTCCACACTGACCTCTTTCAGTTTGAAATTCATCGGTTCGAAGCGGGCTTCCCCGAACACCTCAAGAAAGTCTGAAAGGGGGAGAGTGAAACCGGCAACTCCGATAAACCCCAGAGCTGCCGGGGTTTCGTTTTTGAAAGTGGCTTCATATCTTGACGTTTCGTTAGCTACAGTAACTGCCACCGATTGTTCATAGGATGAAGTGGCGAAATTGAGACCCAGACCCGTTCCTACATACACTTCCAGCAGTTCCAGAATCTCAAAGTGGGGAGTTACAAGTACTTTTATACCCCAGGAAAAGTAGCTATAGTCTGAAGTGGTATCATATGCCTCGGTTGAATTGGAAAGAGTGGAGTTGATATCTGGCGTGGGGAAACCGAATGACAGATCAACGGAGAAACGTGTTTCCACATTTTCCGCAGCCATATACCCCAGTCCCAGCTCCAGTTTTCCTCCGTGACCCAGGTTGAGGAAATGATCCTCCGTTTTACGAGCACCATCGTCAACTGAATTCGAGGAACCCACATAATAGCTTCCCATTCCGAAGCCGTATCCAACATCTCCGAACAGGTTGAGAACATTCTGGGCTGATGCGCTGATGGCAAGCATCACTATACAGGAAAAGAAACGGACAGCTATTTTCATCCAAACCTCCTGAAAAGTATCTGATATATTGTTCTTTTATACTGATTATAATATCGCGTCTGCCCGGAATTCATCCAAACAGAAAAATTCTTTGTAACTGAATCATTCCGGTCGTGCGTAGATCCGGTAATCGATATCTGGAAAAATATTATTATGGGACTCCAGAAGCGCAAGTTGCCCTTCATCTATCCTCTGTTCTTTGACTTTACTGTACAACTGCAGAAAACTGGCTATGTGTTCCCTGGTTCTTCTCCGGGCGTACTGTACTGTCGTTCCGGTTTTCATAATGAACGCCCAGTCGCTTGACTGAGCCAGAAGAAGCTCCCGTGCCATCTGGTTTAGTGCGCGTTTGAGAATGCCCTGAGCATCCGGATGTTCCCTGGCACATTCCACCATGCGGTCTTCTATTCTGTGAAGGTGAGGGTAGATCCAGTCGTTGCTTTCGTTGAGCCACACATGTGAATAACCTCCTTCGCCCCAGCTCGAGAAGGAGGGGGCACATACCTGATTGTCCGGAAAAATTTCCAGATACTCCGAAGGGGTGATCATTCTGTAGATGTTCTGCTCGAAAGCTGTTTTTCTGATAAGAAAATTTAGCCATTCCGGTCCCTCATACCACCAGTGTCCGAAAAGCTCCGCATCGTAGGGGGCTACAATGCATGGTGGCCTGTCCATTACTTTTGAAGCATTTCGGATCTGCCCCTCACGGCTGAACATGAAATTTCCGGCGTGTTCGGACGCTATCCTGAGGGCCTCATAATGGTTGTAAAGCTGCTTTATTTTGGTGTTCTTGTCCGTAATACGGTGATATTTAATACCTGTATTGATTCTTATTCCCGCCGGATCGATGTACGGTCTTATGTAGTCAAGATCCAGGTCGAAACCGATGTCTTTATAAAACTCTCTGTAGGCAGGATGTCCCGGGTATCCTTCCTCGGCACTCCAGACCGAGCGGCTGGATTCCACATCTCTTCCAAACGCCGCTACTGGTGCTTCTTTGCAATGAATGGGAGCGAAGGTGCCGTAAGTCGGGCGGGGGTCTGCAAACAGAACACCGTGTGTTTCCATGAAAAAAAAGCGGATTCCGGCTTCGTGAAGGTACTTTTCCAATCCGGGGAAATAGCCGCACTCAGGAAGCCAGATACCTTTTGGCGGACGCCCGAAAAAATCAGAATAGGACTGAACAGCAACTTCGATCTGTGCTCTCACCGCCTGGCGGTTGAACTGCATATTGGGAAGGTAGCCGTGAGTTGCTCCCGAAGTGATGATCTCAAGCACACCTGCATCCTGCAGCGCACGGAAGCCCGGCAGGATGTTGCAGCTGTATTTCTGTTCGAATATCTGTTTGTATTGCAAGAACCGCTCAAGGTACATGTTGGCGGTCCGGTTCAGTTGTGGATCGTTTCTGGTGCGTCGTATTTCTTTTTGAGCAAGTTCAATCAATCTGTCTATGTGGCGGCAGTATCGGCTCTGAAGTAGCTCGTCATTGAGCATCGAACAGAGGGGGGGAGTCAGGGACATGGTTATTCTGAAAGGGACTCTGTCGATGAGAAGGTTCTCGAATACTGAAAGAAGGGGAAGGTAGGTTTCGGTTAGTGCTTCAAAAAGCCAGTTCTCCTCCATTATGTAATCGATTTCAGGATGCCGAACATAGGGGAGGTGTGCATGCAGTACCATGCAGAGGAAGCCGTGAGTGGGGGGCTGAGCCTGGCTTTTTGTCATTCTTTATCTCTGTATGTTTTTGCCTGAGCTGTAGTGTGGTGATGACATATACGGCAATGTATCAGCGCTATCCTTGAGGCCTGAATCAGCATTGCCATAAGATAAGTTGGTGAGGAATTCGGTGTCAACATCGGGATTCGGGGCTTTTACCGGACCGATTCCGGTTCCGGCCATGTTGAATACGGGTGCCGCGGCAGTAGGTGAGAATCTCTGTTTTTCGTCACTGGTTCCGTATTCCATCTTATAATTTTTCCCGCTGCGGGGAATCTCTACATATAAACTGTTCCGGGACTCTGTTGGGATTTCCACAGGTGCAATCTGTTTTTGCTTTTCATGGATATCTCTTCGGGCGGTTCGGTCTGACTGTGAAGGAATGATTTCCTGTATTTTCAAAAAGGCATCTTTGGGAGCGTAATCCCTATTGGATCTCTTCTGTTCATTTTTCTTCTCTTCAGATACTTCCCAGTAAACATAGACATGCTGCGGATCTCTGGGAATGGCTCTCATGTAGTTATCATCGTAGCGTTCTGGAATATCGGTGCTGAATGTGTAAGCCGGTCCTTTGTCGCCGGCTGCAAAATCGGGTTTTCTTTCTTTGGTGCTACTTTTGTTTCGGACTTTCTTCTGCAGAAATCGCTTAACCACCCGACTTTTACTATGAGAGATTGGCATTGTTTTTTCCCGGCAGCCCTTTAGGATAAGAAATGGGAGGAGAACTGAAATGTCAATTCCAGTCGCCTCTGTGATTATGAATATGAAGGCTGCTTTTGTCTAGTAATTGGATTCATTTTTCCTGAACCAGTCGCGGCCGCCGTTTATACCCAGTTGCATTCTGATAATGTTTTCCGAGTAATCCGGGAATCGGGAATCGGACCGTTTGCCGAATTCAAAAATGACGTCTATCAGTCCGTCGTCGTTTGCAATAGGAAGACCAGCACCTAAAGAGATGGCGTACTCCTGCGCATCGTCAAAAGGTAGCTGATTGTACCTGACTCCAGCTCTGTACTGTACGGTCTCCCAGTATTCAGCTGCAAGCTTGTTGGGTGCAGGTATGAAACGGGCTCCCGCTGAAACCCGGTAGGCTCTTCTTAAAGGACGGGCCAAACCCAGTTCCGTCCGGTATCTTTCCCAAAGTGTTGCATGGAGGTCTGCCGCAAGAAGCCACTTTGAATCGGGTCTGTAGCCGATGCCCGCTGACAGTGAGGGGGGCAGATGCACATAGAAGTCCGAGCTGCTGTTTTCCGTAGAGTCAAGATTCTGGTAGGTGCGTTTCAAATCACCTTCAGTATAGAAGATATATTCGCCGGACAGTCCGACGGAGAGCTTACCGATGGGCACAAGCATTCCCATGCGCACACCGTTGCTGGAATAGGACATCTCTGTATCTTCGGAAAATGTGTACTCGTGCTCATATTCTGAGCTGTCGAGAATGTCAGATATTTCTGAGCCGAAGATACTGCTTGAGGAAAGGTTGAAATAGAGCCTTTCGTAGAGAATTCCGAAGCTTGGTCCGTTTTTGATGCTGTAGCCCCAGCCTCCCTGGAACGATGTAAGGCCGCCATTCCGGGTAATGCCGATGTAGTTTGCTCTGTAGGCGTTTTCATTATCGATGTTTACATCTTTGTTGAGGAAATCGATCGCCGCATCGTTTCTCTTTTCAAGAGAAAAGGCGATGTTTCCTGCGGACCCGGCAGGGAGAATGAGGGAGAGCATTCTCGGAGAGTAATGCCCGGTGGTACTCGATGTGCTCTTTTCTTTTATTTGCAGGAGATCATAGGAAATAAGAGAGGAAAAAGCAGAACGGTTGGGCATGGCCATATTGGCCGGATTGAGGTTTATGCCCATATTCTCATCTTTTACTCCTGTTCCGCTTCCGGACATGGAGCTTGAAAGACCTGTAACGGACTGCACAGGCATTCCCGCAGGGAGATGCAGTCCCAGGGGAGACTGTGCGCCTGCTGTTACGAATAGGACCAGAAATGAAATTGCAGTTTTTCTCATAAGTATATTCACTCTCTTTTATCGTGTTGGGGTGAGAACGACTTCGAATTTGGGGGGCTTTGACCAGACAACTTTCCGATAACCACTTTTTGAATGGCTCAGACGAATATACGCGTAAAGCGGTTTCTGAGCTCCGCGCAGGAGTTTCTGCACGGGAGACCTGACTGACAATGTGAAAGAACTGTGAAGATCGTGGTGCCTGCTGCTTGCGAAATGTTTCCTGAGCGAATCGATTTCCAGTTCTTTGTCAAAAAGCAGGAACTGCAAATCGATGTCTGATGCTTCCAATACCGAATCGACCATCCCCTCTTGCAACTCAAGGGTGATCACGGCATTCAGGACTTCACTGTAGGTGATCCCCGAAGCGTCGTTCATTTTGCTGAATATATCTTCAGTGTTGATTTCAAAAACCGTTATGCGCTGGGATGGATATGATGCCAGAGGTATAGCCGAAAGGGAATCGAGCGCTTCGTCCTTTTCATAAAACGTGAAGTGGGTAGTGCTCCCGATAGAATCCCGAACTGTTTTGCCTTTTTTGTCTTTCACATCTACTATGATGTAGGGATTTTTGACTTTCATCAGTTCGGGTGTATCAGAAATACTGAAACTGAAAGTGAGTTCCTTGGATGAATCCGTTCTGGCTTCGAAAATCTGTTTCTGGAGATCTTCAGGAAGTGATATGGAATCGGTGCTGTTGTCTGCAAGTTTGACCGAGCCCAGCAGTTCGGCATCGGTATCGTTACCGGGAACCAGTGAATCGAACTCCGGGCTGGAATATATGTTCACGACTCCGGAATCGCCGATTCCGCCTATCGTCTCAAAAAACAGAGCTGCACCTTTCAGAGTATCATCTTTTGTATAGCTGGTGTTAGGGACCGGAAGGCTGTCGGTGATTTCGAACTGCATGTGCCCGAACGCATATTCAGCTCCGTTTTCGCCGATCAGAAGATAATCGGCTCTATGAGTGACTGGAGCATCGTTGGGGATGCTGTAGGCTTTCTGGATATCGCCGCTGTCCAGAACTGCCGGCCGGAATGCACCGTCTAAATCGGTCAGAGTGGAATCCAGGTCTGAGATCACTCCGCTGCCAGCTCCGGTGATTGTTTCGGATTGAGAGCAGAAAAGAAGTAAAGAAAAAAAGAAGATGGAGCAGAAACCAAGTCTGTTCAAATGAATCATGTTACCTGCCGTTTTAAAGTTCAAATTCTTTGGAGAGTAATCAATTAGCTCTGTTCAGCAAAAAAATAGGTTCACTCTGCACTTCAAGTCAAACATTCCCTCTCATGAAAGCACCATTTAGGGGTAAAATCGTGTCCGGCGGCAAAAAATGACAAAATCGGTATTTTAAGCTATACTGTATATATAGTATTTTAAAATTCTTTTTTGATTCTGGTCTTTTCCGGCAGCTCTGGTATTTTTCATCAGGTGATTGCGTTTTCAGGGGGTTATGGGCATAACGGCTAAAAGTCCATTAGATTGTTCAGTGTTGGTTGTAGATGATGAAGAAGCGATCTGCCAGATGCTCAGTACGGCTCTTTCTCCTCACTACAATGTCACAGTATGCAAAAGCGGCAAAGATGCTCTCGCTCATATCGAGAAGCATGATTTTGATCTGGTAGTCACGGATCTGATGCTTCCGGACATTTCCGGAATCGAGGTGCTTACCTTTGCCAAAAGCAGGGATGAATTTACCGAGGTTCTCATGATCACCGGATATGCCACCCTGGACACCGCCACGGCTGCGCTGAATCTGGGTGCGGGTTCCTATCTTGCCAAGCCGTTTTCTATCACGGACTTTCTGATCAGAACTGAAAAAATGATCGCCTCCAGGCTCTTTCATCTAAAAAGTCTGCAGCTCATGAAGCATTCCGATTTCATGGATCCGGCTGTGAAGGGGCATCTCAGTGATATTACATCTCTTTACTATTTTACCCGCAAGCTGATGCTGTCCCTTGAGATTTCGGAGGTGATGCGTATCATCCTCGAGGAGGCCAATCAGAAAATCGGAGCCGATTTCTGCTGTATCGGGGTCAATCTGCTTGATTACTCCGAGATTTATGCTATGCCCGTGACTGGAGAACTGGATGCCGACCGGCTCAGAGAACTTCTGCCTCAGCACTGGGATGAGGCTTTTGATTTCCTTGACAAGGAGAAATTCGCACAGGGCAATGTGCCTCTGTTCGTCTACAAGGGGCGCCAGGGTGAATTCAAATCGGTTCCGGAATATCACTGTGTCAGTTTTCCGCTGATTGTAACCGGCAAAAGCATCGGAAGTCTTTCTGTATTTCTGGACATCAACAAAGAAATTCTTCCAGACCTTAACCAGTTTCTCCATGTACTGACATCTATCATATCGCCTGTTATTGAGCATGCGTATATGGATCTTCAGGCACGGCTTCAGGCGAAAACGGACAGCCTGACCGGAATCGCCAATCATCGTCAGTTCCATGAGGCTCTGGAGCGGGAAATCGCCCGTGCTAATCGCAAAAAGACCACCTTTTCACTTATTCTGGCGGATATCGACAATTTCAAATCCATTAATGATACGTACGGGCATCAGGTGGGAGATGCAGTCATAATCGATCTCACCAAGCGTTTCACAGCCAGTATTCGTACTGGTGATGTTGCTGCGAGGTATGGCGGGGAGGAATTCTGTCTTATTCTTCCCGATACCGACGAGCCGGGTGCGAAATGTCTGGCTAACCGAATATGCCAGGCTGTGGCAAATACACCCTTTTCCAATTCGAAATATCAATTCACCTATACTGCGAGCTTCGGGCTTGCGGTATATGACGGTGCGGAACCGGTCGGCAAGGATGTTCTGATTTTCAGAGCCGATGAGGCGTTGTACGAATCCAAACGTGCCGGAAAGAACCGGGTAACAGTCAGTAGCAGCAAGGAAAAATGAACAATATCGGCTTATCTGTTTTCATATATACGTACAGTTTCATATTAGAAGTCCTAAGGCGAACAGTCACATTGATTTTTTCAAGGTTTCCCCAAAGCAGAAGGTGGAATCTTCGGGAAAGGCAGAGGGCGCCGCGGCTGTATCGGGATATCCGAAACAGGACTGTCGTCTGGGTGCATGCAGCTTCCCTGGGCGAGGCGAAACTGTTGTACAGCTTTCTGGAGGTTCTGAAGAGCCGTCACTCAAGCGAGCTTTACCTGCTCACTGCCGCATCTCCAACCGGAGTCGAATTTCTGGAAAAGCACCGCAGACCGGAAGTATGCTCCGTGGGCTTTTTGCCCATCGATTCTGTTCCTCTCGTGAACCGAATGCTGGAACGTTTCAGTGTAAGTCGGGTCTGGCTGGTGGAAACAGAACTGTGGCCTTCCATGCTTTGGTGCTGTATGCAGAAGAAGATTCCAGTCGGTATCGTCAATGGACGCATCGAGCAACGGTCGTTTAAAAGCCTTAAACGTATCGGTTTTCTCTTCAGGCCTCTTTTTGAAAGTATTGATTTAGTTCTGGCTCAGGATAAAACCTATGCTGAAAGATTCGGGGTTTTGGGAGTGGAGCAGAACCGGATTCATGTCGTCGGCAATCTCAAAGGCCATGTGACAGTCCGCAGGCCTGATCCCAAACAGTGGATTACGCTGCGTAAGAAGTTGGGTGTCGATGAATCCGCACTGCTGATTACTGCCGGATGTATTCATCCCGGGGAGGGTGCGGTAGTAAGGGATTGTATGAAGCGTCTCAGGCAGATCGGTTTTCCCTGCAGATGTATCGTAGTCCCTCGGCACATGGAAGCTGTTCCGGTTCTGATGGAGGAGCTTGGCGGGGAGGCTCTGCATTTAAGGGATATTGAAACCGACAGGAACTGGGATATTTGTCTTATTGAAAAATTCGGAATTCTCGATGATATGTACAGAATTGCCGATGCAGCGGTGGTGGGAGGCAGTTTTGTGAAAGTGGGGGGGCATAATGTCTGGGAGCCGGCCAGATTCGGTGTCCCTGTGTTCTTCGGCCCGCACACATATTCCCATAAGGAAAGTTGTGAGAGGCTTGTCAGCTCCGGGGTCGGGTTCCGATCTCAGAGCGGAACAGCTCTGGGCGATTCCATTTTCAGAGTGATGAAAACCGAAGCATCAAGGTTTGTCAATGCGCAGATACTTTTTACAGAAACAGTGAACAAAAGTCAGGCAGTACTGGAGCCGCTGATTCCATGAGTGACAAGGATATTACCGATCTCTCCCGTCTGGTTGTCCTCACAGGAGATGATTCCATTGGAAAAGAACGTGCGAAAAGCCGTTTTGTAGAACAGGTCAAGGCTGTTCATGGCCAGTGTACTGTTGAAAGATACGACTCTTCAGCGGAAAAACTTTTCGAATTTCTGCAGAGGATGATTACTCCCTCTCTGTTTCAGGAAGTCAGAGTGTTCAGTATCGGACATGCTCAGGCTCTTTCCGAAGGTGAAATGGGTGAGCTTGGTAAGATGCTTGAACAACAGATCCCCGATGTGTATGTGGTAGTGGAAGCTCAGCCGGAGAAGAGGGGGGCGGCGGGAGCGAAGCTTGCAAAAAAACTGAAGCTTAAAGAGCTCTCCTCTGATCCTACAGTAACTGTTCTGGACTTTTCAAAACCTCCTGATTACAAACTGGCCAGTTGGCTTTCCACTCAGGTGCCGCTTCTTTTCAACCGTTCCATAGGCAAGTCGGAAGCGGAACTGCTGATTGATCTGGTCGGCTGTAATTTGGATTCTCTTTATTCCGAGCTTCAGAAAATCGATCTCAATCTTGCGCCCAGGGCTCCCGTTGATAAAAAGACCATCGAAGAGATTGCCGGCGCATCGAGAACCATGACCGTTTTCGAGCTGGCGTCAGCGCTGGGTGAGAAGAATTTTGTTCGTGCGCTCGAAATTCTGGAGTCGCTTTTTTCATCCGGGTTCTATGCTCCCATGGCAGTGTCGGCACTGTTTCGTCACTTCTGGGCTCTTTTACGAATAAGGAAATTTGCTCAGAAGAATCCCGGAGTCATGAAACAGTTCAATACCCGCGGGTACGGAGCGAACTCTCCTCAGAGCGAGGCGGCTTTCCAGATCGGCAAAGCAGCCGGGCTTCTGTCCGAGAATGAAAAGCGTAAAACCTACCCTGTTATCATTCAGTCAAACATCGTGAAACAGGCTAAGAATTTCAGTGATGCCGATCTTAAGCATATTTTGAAACTGCTGCAGGAACTGGATGTGGGAGTGAAGACGGGGAGAATCGAACCGGTCCAGCAGGTGCTTCAGATGTTCTGTTATCGGATTGTCAGAATTTCCCAGTGCGTGGAAAGCGGGGTTCTTGGGTGAAGCTATTTTGTCGTGTGGAGTATGACGGGACCCGGTATGGTGGATGGCAGTATCAGCCCAATTGTTTGAGTGTTCAGCAGGTACTGGAGGATACTTTTGCGACAGTGCTGAGGAAGCGTTGCCCGGTCACCGGAGCGGGAAGGACTGATGCAGGTGTCCATGCCAGGGGGCAGGGTCTGCATTTTGATGCGCCGGAATCAGTTGATATCGCACGGATGGCGCATTCGGTCAATGCACTTCTGCCTTCCGATATCGCCATCTACGATGTCCGGCCGGTAGAGGAAAGTTTCCATGCACGCTACTCTGCGCTTTCCAGAAAGTACATCTATTATTTTTCAGATCGTAAGAATCCGCTCAACAACAACCGGGTCTGGATGCTTAATTACGACATTAACTGGTCCAGGGTTGAAAAGGAGATCAGATGTTTGGTGGGGACACATGATTTTTCAGCGTTCTGCGCTTCGGGAAGCGGTTCTTCCAATGCAGTCTGCACTGTTACCGATGCCCGCATAGATTCCCACGGTACTCGAAAATTCACGATAGAGGCAAACAGGTTCGTGTATAAAATGGTTCGTTCCCTGGTGGGAACACTTGTCGACATCGGAAGAGGTCGTCTGACAGATACTCTTGGATCCATACTGGCTTCAAAGGACAGAAGCAGAGTTGGTGAAACCGCACCGGCATCGGGATTGATTCTGGAGTGGGTAAGTTATTCTCGGGAGTTAATCTCATGACAAAAGAAAATTGCAAAATAGCTACATACATAATATTTCTGGTGCTTGGGATGACTGCCGGTTTTTTCACCGGCGGCGAGGTCATCAGACGCATATATACAAGCAAGTTGCTTGAATCCAGCAGCGTTGAGGAACGGGCCACATCACCGTCAAAAGTGAATACGCCTCAGTTTCGAGATCCCTCCGAGGTATCGGCTTCAAGGCAAAATGCCATTGTGAAAGCCACCTATGATGTGGCACCCAGCGTGGTCGGTATCGTGGTGACTCAAATACAGGTGGTACGCAGTCCCTACTACAATGATGAATTCTTCAATTTCTTCTTCGGCGGCCCGGAACTGATGCCCCGTCATCGTCAGGTGGAGAGTATCGGTTCCGGTTTTGTGATCCGGGATGACGGGATGATTCTCACCAATTATCACGTTGTACAGAATGCCGCTAAATTATACGTCAATATGCCTGACGGGCGCAGGATAGAGGGGAAGGTCATTGGGTTTGATGAAACGTCGGATCTGGCTGTGATTTCCGTGCCCGGCAGCAATTTCAGAACAGTGAAGTTCGGGCGTGCCGATCAGTGCTTTATAGGGGAATGGAGCATTGCTATTGGAAACCCCTTTCTTAATTTCATAAACGATGCCCACCCCACTGTGACAGTGGGAGTGATCAGCGCGCTCAACCGCAACTTCGCTCCATCTGAAGGTGTTTACTACCAGGGTATGATTCAGACCGACGCGGCCATCAATCCGGGTAATTCGGGTGGTCCGCTTGTAAACGCAAGCGGGGAGGTTGTCGGAATAAATACATTTATATATACGGGAAATTCCAAAAACAGGGGTTCGGTAGGTATCGGTTTTGCCATTCCCATCGACAGGGCCAGGCGTGTGGCCGAGGAACTTATAGATCATGGCAAGAGAAGACAGGTTTGGACCGGGATATCCGTACAGAATATCAACCGTTCAGTCGCTCAGGCTCTGGGGTATGACGGCGTGGAGGGTGTGGTGGTTGTAAGCGTTCAGCCCGGGAGCCCCGGAGAGAAGGCGGGTCTCAAACCTGGAGATGTCATTAGACGTATGGGAAACCGGACAATACATTCTCATGCCGACATCGATGGTTTTTTCCTGGATTATTTTGTAGGTGACAAGATAAACATTCATTTTATAAGAAACGGCAAAAAGAAGCGTACCGCTCTCGTACTCAAGGAGTTTCCTGTCCGTAAGTGAACCGGTCAGGTGTCCGGAAAAGAGATCGGCAGTTTTGAATCACAGCGAAAGGACCTGGCAAAATGGCCATACCTCTTAAGGAAAAGCGGATTTCTACTTTGATTCTGGTTGTTCTGGTGGGAATACTGATCGGTTCCTATCTCAACGCGGCGATACAGATGCTTCCTGGAGGGGAGAATGTGGTCAAAACGTTTTTCACCTACACCGTGCCGTTCGGGATAGGTGACTTCGGTGATAAATCCACAGCTGTTATTGATCTGGTCGGTATTCGTCTGTGGTTCGGTTTTCAGATCCGTTTCAGTTTTCTTTCCATTCTGGGAATAGTGCTGAGCTTGTATTTTTTCCGTTGGTATAAATGAATTCCTGAATTTTCTCAATTGTTCTGAAAGGTTTTAATAAATGGCTTTTTTGGATCGTCCGATCTCAGATGTGGTGGACAGTATAAAAAAAGGCGAGTTGTCATGCCGCGAGCTGGTTGAGCGGGCTGTGGACACTGTGGAAAAGGGCGACAGTGATCTGCATTCTTTTGTAAACGTTCAGAAAGATGCTGCTTTGAATGCGGCTGATGAACTGGACAGGTTGTCTGACGATCAGAAAGAACAAAGGCCGCTTCTTGGCATCCCTCTGGGTATCAAGGACAATATATGCACAAAGGGAATCGCCACGACCTGCGCCTCGCATATGCTTGAGAATTTTGTTCCTCCCTATGATGCTTCTGTTGTGGAATTGCTTACAAAAGCCGGGGCGGTCATCATAGGAAAAACGAATCTGGATGAATTCGCCATGGGTTCCAGCACGGAAAACTCTTTCTTCGGCCCGACTCTCAATCCTCACGACCATGAAAGAATCCCCGGAGGCTCAAGTGGCGGCAGTGCTGCTGCTGTCGGTGCCGGTCTGGTCCCCGCGACACTGGGGTCTGATACCGGTGGTTCCATACGTCAGCCTAGCAGTCATTGCGGAGTGGTAGGGCTCAAGCCCACATACGGAAGAGTGTCCCGGTACGGGCTGGTGGCATTTGCATCATCGCTTGATCAGATCGGACCTGTCGCCAATGATGTGCGGGATATCGGTCTTCTGCTTTCTGTCATCTCGGAGGCCGACAAGCGTGATTCCACTTGTGCGGGAAGACCGTTTGTGAATTCGCCCGAACTGTACAGCGGCGATGTGAACGGTTTCCGCATCGGTATCCCTCAAGAGTATTTCGGTGAAGGTTTGTCCTCGGAAGTACGCGCCCGTATCGAAACGGTGATAAGGAGTCTGGAGCAGGAAGGGGCTCGGATCGTGAACATATCTCTTCCCAATCTTCAGTATGCAATCGCAACCTACTATATCATCTGCACTGCTGAAGCTTCCTCCAATCTGGCACGCTATGACGGAGTTAAGTACGGGTTCAGAGCCCCGGATCCCAAATCTTTGTCTGATATGTATATGGAGACCCGCGAACAGGGCTTCGGCTCCGAGGTAAAGCGACGAATTATGCTGGGAACCTATGTTTTGTCTTCCGGGTATTATGATGCTTATTATCTGAAAGCGGCCAAGGTGAGAACTCTTATCAGCCAGGATTTCAGAAATGCCTTCAACTCTTGTGACCTGATAATTTCACCGGTTACACCTGCTCCGGCATTCAGAATAGGGGAGAAGTCAAGTGATCCTCTTCAGATGTATTTGACAGATATTTATACCGTTTCGGCTAATTTAGCTGGAATACCGGGATTAAGTGTTCCCTGCGGAACTGTTGATTCCCTGCCGGTAGGAGTTCAGTTCATGGCTCCGGAGTGGAAAGAAGACATTCTGCTCAAGGCCGCCTTCGCAGTCCAGGAACTCCAGTCAAAACAGGAATCGGTGTGAATCTGCGTTCCGGGTGCTTATCGTTTCTGGTGTGCTTTTCAGTTCTACTAGTCTGCTCGCTGAACGGATGCTCTCCTTCTGTCCGGTATACCAGAGGGTCGAAACCGACTTCAGAGAACACCCGGCTTTCCATTCCTGAAGGTAAACTGCCCGCAGTATCGGAAACAGAACTTCAACAGGCAGTTTCCTCGTATCTGGGTGCCCCCTACAAATACGGGGGTACGAGCAGAGAGGGGATGGACTGCTCAGGATTTGTCTACCTTGTCTACAAACAGGTGTATGAGGTTAGCTTGCCCCGTTCTTCCGGAAAAATGTGGAGGCTGGGTAGGATCGTTCCTCCTAAACTGGCTAAACCGGGTGACCTGATTTTTTTCAGAAGCGGCTTTTTCAACCGGATAAATCATGTTGGAATATACATGGGAGATAACCGATTTGTTCACGCCAGCAGCACCAATGGTGTGATATACAGCAATATGGAGGATGATTACTATTCAAGGCGCTTTGCCGCCATAAGGAGAATGTTCTGATGACGGTCGTATTTGCGGGTGAGAAGGGTTCTTTCGGTGAGCTTGCGGCCAGAGAATATTTCGGCGCCACGGCTGCAGTGAACGGCGTTCCGGAATTCGAGGATGTGTTCAGAGGAGTTAGGCGTGGGAAATTCGATTTCGGCATCATTCCGATTGAGAATTCTCTAGCCGGCAGTATTCATCAGAATTATGATCTGCTCCTGGAGAGCAAACTTCATATAGTGGGTGAAGTCTATCTCAGGATAAATCACTATCTGATTTCCAACAAGGGAGTTTCCCTCAAAAAAGTAAAACGGGTCTACTCTCACCCTCAGGCTCTCGCTCAGTGCAGAGAATACCTGAAGCGCTTTCCAAGAGGGGCGCTTGTTCCGGTTTCAAATACTGCATTGGCTGTCAAGAAGATCAAAGACGAGAAACTGACAGATGCCGGTGCGGTAGCCTCCATGCAGGCCGCCATCGATTACGACATGAATGTCCTTGCTTCTGAAATCGAGGATAACATCCACAACACCACTCGCTTTCTGATAATTTCCAGAAAACCCAAGGAGCCTTCAAAGGGAGACAGGAAAACATCTGTGGTTTTTTCCATGAAAAACATTCCCGGAGCTCTCTTCAAAGCGTTAAGCGTGTTTGCGCTCAGAGACGTCGATCTGTTCAAGATTGAATCGCGTCCGGTCCATGGAAAAGGTTTCGATTACCTGTTTTATCTGGATTGCAAGGGGGATATTCGGGATATAGCCTTGAAAAATGCAGTTTCCCACCTCAAGGAGATTACCACATTCTATCGACTGCTGGGTTCGTACAACACTGGTCGGGAAATCCAGCCTAAATACAAAAGAAAAACGAAAAAGAGCACATGAAAAAAGCCCCGTATGCAAAGGGGCTCCTTTCATGTGAAAATCGTAGGTACGAACCAACCTGAGACCTGATCAGGATTTGGCCATAGCTTTCAGGCACTTCATGCAGATTTTAATCCGCTTCGGAGTACCGTTGATAACCTGTTTGATGGTGCGCAGGTTGGGAAAGAAAATTCTTTTGCTTACGTTGTGCGCGTGGGATACTGTATTACCCGAACGTGGGTGTTTTCCGCATATTTCGCATGTTTTGGACATATTTCCTCCGAGTAACGATTGGTTTCCAAATAAGCTACAAATATAGATTGTGAGAGGGAAAGTGTCAAAATAAATACGCACGCACCTTTGGACTGAGCTGCAAAAAGTGGTCCTTTTAACTTATTCTGAACATCTAGCCGGGGATATAATTCTACGACTCGCCTTGAATTATATTTTCTTTCAATCAGGTGAAAAGAAAAAACGGAGATAACGCGACATGTTAGAAAGACTTAAGCCGGCAGCTAACGATTTGCTCAGACCCATAATGAGAATGTTCGCGAAAGCGGGAATCCATCCCAATCATATCACATTGACAGGACTTGCTTTGTTCGGATTTGCCGGATATTATGCCGCGAAAGGTACATGGTATCTTGCTTTGGGTCTGCTGGCGGGCGGTGCCGTTATGGATCTTCTGGATGGACAGCTTGCCCGTGAATGCGGAAAAAAAACAGTCTTCGGGGCCATTCTCGATTCCAGCTGCGACAGGATAACAGAGATATTCCTGCTATTGGGTTTGCTGGTGTTCTATATGGAGAATACCACCATGCAGAACTGGGGTGTATACCTCAGCTTTACTGCCATTGCCGGCTCTGTCATGGTGAGCTATGTGAAAGCTCGGTGTGAGGGTGTCGGGATAAGCTGTGCGCGTGGACTTCTGCAGCGTCCTGAACGGCTCATACTTATAGCTGTGGGCCTTCTGCTGGGCTACAACTTCATGGTCTGGATTCTTGGCGCTGTAACTGTGCTTGCAGCGGTTACCGTTTTTGAACGGCTTGTGATTGCCTCGATTCAGTGCAGGGAGATAGACGGGCCTGCTCCTGATGAAGTTTCCACCAAGAGCACCTGAATACAGATGCAGCTCTCCTGCTGAACAGTTCAGAATAGCTTCCAGAGCTCTAATGAGCTCCCATCAGCCTTAGCGATTTGCTGGCATTTCCATATTTTATTCTTATCAGATATATACATTTCTAGTCGATTTCATGTGAACCTCCGTGGTTACCTTTTCAGAATTGATTTTACAGGTAACTTCTGGAAGAAAGTGTGATTGCTGTCAGGGTTCTCTGATTTATATTACTTGTTCTGAAGCATCAGAACAATATTTTGTCATAACTTCACATATTCGACAACTGAAGAAAGTCATTCTTTCAAATTAGATGGCTTTTGCATGTGCTGAGGAGGTTTAATGCCTGAAAGACTCATCATTATCGGATCTGGACCAGCGGGGCTTACTGCAGCTAATTATTCTGCCCGTGCCAACATAAATCCGCTTCTTTTCGAAGGTTTTCAGGAGGGGGGGATCCCTGGCGGGCAGCTTATGATTACCAACCTTGTGGAGAATTTTCCCGGATTTCCGGAAGGAATCATGGGACCGCAACTTATGCAGAATATGCGTGAACAGGCGCTCAAGCACGGCACTCGTATGATCATGGAGGATGTGACTGAGGTGAATCTGAAGACCTATCCTTATGTGGTGACCTCCATGAGCGGGGAAAAATATACTACCGATGCGCTCATAGTGGCTTCCGGGGCTACTGCAAAGCGTTTGCCGCTTGAGTCAGAGCAGCGTCTCTGGAGCAGGGGTATCTCTGCGTGTGCTGTTTGTGACGGTGCACTTCCTGCTTTCAGAAACAAAGAACTGGCCGTCATAGGTGGGGGGGATTCCGCCGTTGAGGAAGCTTTGCATTTGACACAATTCGGTTCTAAAATCTATCTCATTCACAGAAGAGATGAATTGAGAGCCAGCAAAATCATGCAGAAACGCATTCTCACTCACCCCAAAGTACAGATACTCTGGAACAAGGTGGTTGAGGAGTTCGTGGGGGAGAATCAACTTTCCGGTCTCAAGTTACGCGACACCGTGAGCGGAGAGACCTCTGATTTACCCGTGGTGGGTGCATTTGAAGCAATTGGGCACAAACCGAATACCGAGTTTATGAAAGGCCAGCTTGAAACAAATGAACTGGGCTATATAGTCACTAAGGCAGATTCCACTATGACTTCATTTGACGGGGTATTTGCTGCTGGTGATGTTCAGGATGCCAAATACCGGCAGGCAATCACAGCTGCAGGCAGCGGCTGCATGGCAGCAATCGAGGCTGAACACTGGCTTCAGGAGCACGCTGGTATATAGGGGAGTGCATTACCGAGTCGGAGCAGAAAAGCCCGCTAAGCGGGCTTTTTTTATTTGAATATCCTGAGGAAATCAGGTAGTCGTCTTACATCGTTAAACGAAACAAACAAAAATAGGGCAAGGAAGAAAATCATGGCGATTTTATTGATCAGAGTTTGTGTTTTCAGGGTTAACGGTTTTCCCCGTACAGCTTCCAGCCCCAGAAACATCAGAAGACCACCGTCGGTAATCACCAGAGGCATAAGGTTGAGCACTGCCAGGTTTATGCCGATGAGAGCCATAAAATTGAGTATTTCAGAAAAACCCTGCAAGGCCATCAGGCCCGAAGCAGGTATGATTCCAAGCGGCCCCGCAAGCTGATTGGCTGAGACCTGTCCACTGAATAGTTTTCCCACAACATCGAAAATCATAGTGGTGAATTCCCACGATTTGCTCACCATGTGTTTAGCAGCTTCCGCCGGTCCGTAACTGATATACCGGCTATCCGGTTCTGCCGGGCCTATTCCGAGCAGGTAACGGTTGTGCGTGGAATCGAACCTGGGAGTCAGGTCTACATCGAAAGCCTGCTTTTCTCGTTTTATGCCGATGTTTATGGCACTGTCAGCTGGCTGGTATTTACCTACAATCATCGCAAACTGTTCAAAACAAGTTACTTCGGTCCCGTTAACCGAAAGAATTGTGTCACCCTTCTGCAGGCGGTCCTTGGCCACGCTGTTTTCTGAAAAGTTACCTACTACAGAGGGCAAGCTCGGCGGAAGCAAACCGCCTGTGGGGTCCTGAGGTATTCTCGGGCCGCTTCTTTCAAGCTTCATATCGAGTTTGATCTTCTGGCCTTCCCTTTTGACTACAAATTCATATTCTTTCATCTGCTGTCCCAGATGGGTTTCGATCTCTTCCCACCCCTCCATGGGCTCGCCGTTAAGAGAAAGAATACTGTCTTTTGGAAGAAAGCCGGCTTTGTCAGCTGCCGAATTCTCCACAACAGCGCCTACCATAGTGCTGTCCAGATACAGTGGACGCTTAACACCGTACATGAAAGCCACCCAGAGAAGAAGCATGGCAAAGAGAACATTTGCCACTGGTCCGGCCAGTGCCACCAAAGCCCGCTGGTAAATGGGTTTGGAGGTGAATTCATCAGGAGCTCCGCTTTTTTCCTCCTCCGGGTTCTCTCCGGCCATGCGCACATACCCTCCGAAAGGTATGGCGCTGATCCTGTACTCGGTTCCTTTCCACTCTTTTTTTAAAATCGGAGCACCAAAGCCGAGTGAAAATGTGAGCACGTTGATCTTGCAGGCTTTAGCGACCAGAAAATGACCGAGTTCATGTACGAAAACCAGAATACCTAAAACCGGAATACCTATGAGAATCGAAAGTGTGAATGTCACGTTTATGCCCTCTGCTTGAAGTCTGAAGTGATTTGCTGACGGGTTTCTCTATCGGCCGATTCAATTATTTCAACTGAATGGGCCTGCTCAGTTTTGTGATTACGCAATGCAGATGCCACTATTTCCGGAATGCCTGTGAAACCAATCCGGCCCTTGAGAAAAAGATCAACTGCCATTTCGTTTGCCGCATTGACTACTGCTGGAGCGGTACCGCCCATCTCACCCGCCTCAAGGCAGAGCTGCAGGCAGGGAAACTTTTTCAGATCCGGTTCGAAGAATTCAAGACGGCCAATTTCAGGCAGACTAAGTCTTTTGCTGCTGATCGGGAGGCGCTGAGGGTAAGTAAGTGCATACTGTATCGGCAGCTCCATATCGGGTAAGCCAAGTTGAGCCATCACCGCTCCGTCGTGAAATTCAACAAGAGAGTGAATTATCGACTGGGGATGAATCCAGACCTTCAGCCTGGAGTAGGGGAGATTAAACAAATGATGCGCCTCTATGACCTCGAAACCCTTGTTCATTAAGGTGGATGAATCGATAGTGATTTTCCTGCCCATGGACCAGGTCGGGTGATTAAGAGCCTGTTCCGGGGTGATGGAGGCAAAGGAATCCTTTTCCAGGTTACGGAACGGACCTCCCGAAGCCGTAAGAATGATCGATTCTACAGGATGCTCCTCCTCACCGCAAAGACACTGGAGAATGGCACTGTGCTCGCTGTCGACCGGTATCAGGCTTCCACAGCCGCTTCGGGTAAGGCTCTTTATGTAGTCGCCGCCTATGACCAAACTCTCCTTGTTGGCCAGAGCTACCCTTTTACCCCGTTTGAGGGCGCAAACAGTGGGTCTGAACCCTACGGCTCCCACCAGCGCATTGACCAAAACGTCGAAGTCGGTTTCCTCAACAATCTGCTCAAGACCCTTTTCGCCTTTCAGCACTTTTGTGCCACGGCTGCAGTTTGCCTCGAGAGTTTCCGCTTTTCGAGGATCGGCAATGAACACCCTGCCGGGTGAAAATTCATTCACCTGTTGCGCCAGGGTATCAAGATTGGTTCCCGCCGCAAGACCTGTGACTTCAAATCGGTCCCTGAACCGCCGGACACAATTGCAGGTACTTGTGCCAATCGATCCAGTTGAGCCTAAAATGAGGATTTTGAGTTTTTCTTGTGTCATCAACTTCTTTCAAATTTTAACGTGTTACCAGCCATGCGAAAAGATAAAGAACCGGTACAGTGAAAAAAACGCTGTCAAATCTGTCAAGGATTCCACCGTGTCCCGGAATCAGGGTCGAGGCGTCTTTCACTTTGAAGTATCTTTTAATCAGAGAAACCAGCAGATCGCCAACCTGGGCCATCACCCCGATGAGAACTCCCATGAAGATCCCCAGATAAATGGGGTAGTCGGGATTCCGGAAAAAGAACCATCCGACACTGGTGACTATTGTAGCTCCCAGCAGTCCGGCTATGCTTCCCTCTGTGGTTTTATTGGGACTGATGGTGGAGAAATGGTGACGCCCCCAGGCTGAACCTGCCAGGTAGGCTGCGCTGTCACAAATGAAAATCGCTGTGAGGACGGTCACGATGCCCAGTTGGGATAGAAAGTGATTATCGGGGGTTAAAAAGAGCTGCTGGAACGGGTCCCGGTAAAGGCTAAGAAGTGAGGTGGATGCAATGTTGAGAAAAATGGTTCCGCTGAACAGTAGGCTCGCTCGTACCCAGCGCTTGCGTCTGTTGTGTTTGCCCCAGAAGAACGCCTCTATGGCAACAAGTATGAAAAGTACGAAAACAGACATCATATCAGGCAGTCTGAAATTGAGAAGGTAGGCAACAGCAAGCCCGAATATCCAGACGTAGCTTAACCAGAAAGCGTTGTGGGGATAAAAGATGCTGAGCATTTTCGTATACTCGTAAGTTCCCATGAGCACCAGTATGATGGCCAGAACCTGTCCTGGGTATACCGGAGGGAGCGAGGCAGGGGTGATGGAGAACTGGGAATTAATTATGAACCAGGCAACAGGAACTGCAATGAACACAAAAAGAAGGCGTTTTCGTAAATTTGCCGCGTTTATCATTCCTTCACCTTTCCAAAGCGTCTGTCGCGCCTGTTGTAATCCTCTATTGCGCTTACAAGTGCCTCTTTATTGAAATCCGGCCACAACGTATCGGTTATATAAAGCTCTGCATAGGCGGCCTGCCATAGAAGAAAGTTGCTGATGCGGCAATCGCCTCCGGTGCGGATGATAAGTTCCGGGTCGGGGATTTCTTTTGTGTATAAATAGTCGGAGAATGACTTTTCATCCAGCTTATCTATCAGGTCAGGATTCTGCAGGGCGTCTTTTGCAAAACTCTGAGCTGCTTTGACCAGTTCGGATCGCCCCCCGTAGCTGATCGCAAGGATGAGAGTCAGGCCGGTATTGTCCGTTGTGTTTTCAATCCCTTTTCTCAGTTCGACTCTGGTTTTTGGGGGGAGCCGATTGAGATCACCTATGGCCTTAAGGCGCACATTGTTTGCGTTCAGATTCGCCAGTTCTCGCCTGGTCATCTCTACAAGCAGATCCATAAGCAGAGATACTTCCCTTGAGGGCCTGCCCCAGTTTTCTGCCGAGAAAACGTAGGTGGTAAGGTAGGAAACTCCGAGTTCTCCGCATGCCCGAACAATTTCTCTGGTGGCATTTGTTCCCGCTCTGTGTCCGGCTGTACGGGGGAGGCTTCTGTTGCGGGCCCACCTGCCGTTTCCGTCCATTATTATTCCGATGTGTTGTGGAATATTCATATGTTTCGCGTGTTCTCTTCCATCGGCTATTTCAGAGTCGAATTCTGAACGGTGTATCAGGCTGTTTTGAAATGTAATCGCCTTAATTAAAATAACTGTTAAATATACATGATTTTAAGTTCTGATTAAATTTAAAAATGTCCTTTACGAGCTTACTTCAAGGCAAAGGAACTTTTTGAAGAGGAAATTGTAACGGATTCGCCTCCGAACGCAAAAAAAAACGGCGCGTCCGATGGGATGCGCCGTAGATTTCTGATTGCTGCAGGGCGGAAATTCAAACTTCCATGATCTCTTTTTCTTTAACAGCAAGCTGTTCATCAACACCTTTGATGAACTTGTCTGTGATCTTCTGAATCTCCTCCAGGCCCTTTTTCTCCTGGTCTTGAGTGATTAGTTTCTCTTTTTCAGCCTTTTTCAGTTTATCATTCGAATCGCGACGCACATTACGTATCGCGATCTTGCTTTCTTCGGCCATTTTCCGACAGCTCTTGAAAAGATCCTTGCGCCTTTCCTCGGACAGGGGAGGGATAGGAAGTCGAATTTGATTTCCGTCATTCTGAGGGTTGAGGCCCAGATCCGCGGTCTGAATACTCTTCTCCACCGCAGACAGCATGCTCTTTTCCCACGGCTGAATGATTATCATCCTCGCCTCGGGAACGGAGATGTTGGCGACCTGGTTGACCGGAGTGGGAGTCCCGTAGTAGTCCACCATCACACCGTCAAGCAGTGCGGGAGTGGCCCGGCCGGCCCGTATTCTCCCAAGGTCCTTTTTAAAGCTGTCGATTGTCTTCTGCATCCTCTGAGTGGTTTCACTCTGGATATCTTCCATTGCTCCCATATTATCCTCCTGTTCTGACTGTTGATCCCACCGGCTGTCCTTTAAGGCATCTGCCCAGATTTCCCTTCTCAAGAAGCTTGAAAACGATAATGGGAATATCCTGCTCCATGCAGAAGGAGAATGCGGTAGAGTCCATGACTTTGAGGTTCCTTGAGAGGGCTTCGGCATGACTGATTGTATCGAAGCGTTTGGCTTCGGGGTTTTTGAACGGATCGCTGTCGTAAACGCCATCCACTTTGGTAGCTTTGAGAATGGCATTCGCACCGATCTCGGCACAGCGGAGAGCCGCGGCGGTATCGGTGGTGAAGAACGGATTGCCTGTACCCCCGCCCAGAAGAACCACCTTGCCCTCCTTCAGATACCGAATAGCCAGCTCCGGAGTGTAGAATTCACCGGCTTTGTCTAGATGTACTGCTGTGAGTACCCGCGATTGGATTCCACAACGTTTCAGATGCTCGCCGAAACCTATAGAATTAATGACCGTTGCCAACATTCCCATCGCGTCTCCGGCAACGCGGGATACATCCTGGGCGGTTGCGCCACGGATGAAATTGCCCCCGCCGATCACGATTGCGACCTGTATGCCCGAGCGGGCTACATCGGCAACTTCAGAAGCAATCTGCCCGGCGGTTTCGCTGTCAATGCCGAAACCTTTGTTTCCGGCGAGAGCTTCGCCGGAAATCTTAAGCAGAATGCGTTCGTACTTGATATTCACAGATTATTCCTCTGCACCCAGTTCAAAACGTGCGAAGGAGACAACCTTGATGTCGGTTCCAAGAGCTTTTGCAGTTTCGCCGATTCTGGCCTTGACGCTGATATCAGGGGCTTTGATAAAGTTCTGTTCCACCAGAGTCACTTCCTGATAGTATTTGGCCAGCTTGCCTTCGACGATTTTGTCCCAGATTTTTTCCGGCTTGCCTGATGACTGAGCCTGGGTGAGATAGATTTCTCTCTCTTTGGCAACAATCTCCTGGGGTATGCTTGAAGGTTCGACTGCAAGCGGATTGGCTGCAGCAATCTGCATCGCCAGATCTTTTCCAAGTTCAGCCAGCTCGGAAGAGGAGAGGGCTTCCTGCTTCTCCACGGCAACTTTAATCAGAACACCGATCTTGCCGTTTCCGTGATTGTAGCTGAAGATCTTTTCCCTGGAGGGGTCGGCCTCAATCTTGTGATAGCGGCGGAAAGAGATGTTCTCGCCGATTTTTCCGATGAGCTCGGTGACTCTGTTTTCTATAGTGACACCGCCGAAATCATCTGAGGTGATCTGGAGGGCCGCAGCGTGATCTTCGGGTTTGTTTGCAAGGAGCACTTTGCCCAGCTTGTCCAGGAATTCGACAAAATCCTCATTGCGGGCCACAAAATCCGTTTCTGAATTCACTTCATATAAAATCGCTGCATTATCGTCAGTAACAATGGATACCTTACCCTCCCTGGCAGCTTTGCCGGCCCGTTTTGCCGCTGTGGCCTGACCCTGTTTGCGAAGGTTCTCTATGGCAAGAGTCATATCCCCATTTGCGTCAATGAGTGCCTGTTTGCAGACCATCATTCCTAATCCGGTCTTTTCACGCAGTTCTTTTACCTGTGAGGCAGTTATTTCCATGTGTTTGCTCCTTTAAGTTCTCTGGTGGAAAATCCGACTTTTTTCCAGGAAGCAGACGGGCTTCCGCCAATCCAGAAATTCTAGAAAAACGGTCCGGTTTAGAGAACCGGACCGTGTTGCGTTATTCTTCTTCTTCGTCCTTAGACTTTGAATACTTCTTGTGCACGACACGGCGCTTCTTGCCTTTGGCCTCTTCCTCTTCGCCCTCCGTCACCACTTCATCTTTATCGGTCACTTCGGCTGCAGCCGCCTTTTCCTCCTCTTTGCCGGCACCCATCTCTTCAGCGCTGATCTCCTTTGAGGTTTCCTCCAGAATCATGTCACTGACCGCACGGGTGATGAGCTGTACGGACTTGATCGCATCGTCATTGCCGGGGATGGGGAAATCCACAACGTCGGGATCACAGTTTGTGTCGACTATGGCTCCGATAGGTATTCCAAGTCGTCTTCCTTCTGCGATGGCGATATGTTCCTTAATAGTATCCACCACGAATATTATGGATGGGAGACGACGGAGTTGTCTGATGCCGCTGAGGATTGCAATCAACTTCTCCTTCTTTTTCGCCATCAGCAAGCGTTCCTTTTTGGGCAGGGCCTCCATCGTACCGTCATTCTCCATGGTCTCGATTTTGTCCAGTTTCGCTATGCTCTGGCGAATGGTCTGGAAGTTGGTGAGCATTCCGCCCAGCCATCTTTCTGTCACGTAGGGCATCCCGCAACGGGTAGCCTCTTCTCTGATGCAGTCTTTGAGCTGTTTTTTTGTTCCTACGAAAAGAACCTTTCCACCCTTTTTAACTTCGCTTCTGACCTGCTCGATGAACCTGTCGAGAGTGGTAATGGTTTTGTTGAGATCAATGATGTAGATGCCGTTTTTGGGACACAGGATGAAACGCTTCATCTTGGGATTCCAGCGCTTGGTCTGATGTCCGAAATGTGTTCCGGCATCCAGAAGATCTTGAAGTGTGAGAGTGGACATGTATACTCCTTATTTAAGAATGGGTTGTTCCGCCACGGGCGATCATTGCAGAAGAATACCGTCCGCTACTCGGGGACGGCACCCATCTCCTGCTCGCACCGTGTGTGAAATAAAAAGAATTATTAGCGTTTTGAGAACTGGAAACGTCTGCGGGCTCCAGCCTGCCCGTATTTTTTACGCTCGACCACGCGTGAATCGCGAGTGAGCAGTCCGTTTTTGCGAAGCTGTTTGCGGTAGTCTTCGCTCACCAGGGCAAGAGCGCGTGAGATGCCGAGGCGAATCGCTCCGGATTGTCCACTCAGGCCACCACCTCTGACTCTGGCCACAATGTCAAAATTTTTAGCAGCCTGGAGCAGTTCCAGAGGCTTCTCCACATCCATCACCAGGACTTCACTTTTTAGGTAGTCCAACAAAGGCTTACCGTTGATGACTCTCTGTCCCTTGCCGGGGCGGAGAATCACAGAAGCTATCGCGTTCTTGCGCCTTCCAGTTCCGAAATATCTGTTCTCCAAAATTTCAGCTCCTATTGTTTATGCTTGCAGACTATAAATTCAGCTCTTTAGGCTGCTGTGCCTCATGCGGATGACTTGCTCCGGTATAGACATGGAGCTTCTTCATCATTGCTCTGCCGAGAGCGTTTTTGGAAATCATACCATGGATGGCATGAATGATTACCTGAGAGGAATCACGTTCCATCTGCTCCCGGAAAGATCTGAACTTGCCGCCACCGGGATAACGGGAATGGCGGAAATAAGTTTTGGTCTCAGGCTTTTTGCCAGTAAGCTTTACCTTATCGGCGTTTACGATGATAAGATAATCACCATGATCCTGGTTAGGTGAGAAGGCGGGTTTGCCTTTCCCCATCAGTACACTTGCAGCTTTGCTGGCAAGTCTTCCCAATGTCTGCTCGGATGCATCAACTACATACCAGTCGCGTTTGATCGACTTGGTGTCAACTACAACGGTTTTCATGTTATTCCCCACGACAAGAATAGACTGTTTGCCCTGATAGAAAAGTCTATCAAATATATAATAGATAATAATGCACAGTCAACCAATTTCAAACAAAGTCGTGTCAAAAATACGCCCGGGCAGAGCTGTATACAACCATTTTCTGACAAAAATGGAGCTGTGCATCGTTTTTTATGACGTTTCCGGAGCTTGAAAACCAGCAAAATCCAGACCTTGAACTTTTAAATTGCCGATTGAAGTTCGGATTAAAAACTGGTATAATGATGAAAAAAGGCGGTTCGGTGTGTTTGAGAACAATATGGAACAGATTTCAGTCTTCTCTCTGGGAGTTGCTCTGTTAGCCTTGGTCGGGCTCTGGATTTTTGTCAGGAATTTCCGACTGCCTTCGGATTTCAACCAAAAGGAGGATCTCCGCCGCGAGCTGAAAATAGCCCTGCTTGAGAACAGGCTCGCTCAAAAGGGAGCGGATGAAAAGGAAGATGAATCTCAGGATACCTGAAAGAAAACTTCTGCTTTGTTCACTTCGTCGCTGATGTTGTCGAATAGAGTCGGCAAGGAGACGTTGTCCAAACCCAGATTGCGCCACACCTTCTCATCGATAGGAGGTACTCTGTCATCACCGCCGTTGCCGTAATCAAGCGCTCGGACAAAAATGTCGGCGCAGTGCACTATTGCGGTTAATTTGTAGCCCTCACGCCTGGTCGAAGGGTTATGGTGATAAGCTATAGCGTTGTTCAGGTGTGGGGGCAGGTGCCACAGTCTGGCCAGTTCGCTTCCGATTTCCTGGTGCGTTACATCAAACAGCTCTTTTTCGCTTTGAAAGAACAGCTTTTTTTCGATGCCGCTTTTGTGAATTGTCCTGAGAAACTCCTCTGGCATATACGTACAAAGAATGATTTTGCCGATGTCATGTATCAGCCCGCCTATGAAGCACTCTTCTTTTTCGTCGCTTCCTATGGTCCGGGCAATGCACTGGGCTGCTGCTCCGCAGGCCACGGAATGAATCCAGAAATCTTCCGGGTTGAAATCATTGTCGTTGGAAGAGTCTTTTTTGAAAGCATCCAGGATTGAAGCGGTAAGTACAATGTTTTTCACGGTGGAAAAACCCAGAATGACTATCGCGTGAGTGATTGTCCCGATTTTGCCAGGAAAGCCGTAGAAGGCGGAGTTGACCAGTTTGAGGACCTTGGAGGTCAGTGCCTGATCGGTTTTGATTGCTCTTCCCACCTCCTCGGCACTGGTTGAGGGATTTTGGAGCAGTTCGGTCATTTTGACTATGACCGATGGAAGAGTGGGCAGCGTGTTGATGGACTGGAGGCGCTGTTTGAGACTGGTTGTGGTGGTCTGGGGTGTCATTTTCAGGATTTCCGGAGTTTATGCTGGTAGACAGCGGCGAAAATTTTCTTCATGTTGGGGTTATCCAGAACACCGGAGAATTTTTCCATCAGTTCGCTTTTTAGTTTTTCCGGTGAAACAGCCTGGATATGCTCTTTTTCAGACTCTTCTTCTTCACCTTGAATGAAGACATGGTAGATACCCCAATTTTTAAGACGGCGGCCCATGGCGGGAGTGAGCCGCATCCCTCTGGAGAGCAGAATGTTGCCGGATGGTCCGCAAACTTCCCGGGCTGAAATGTGCCCGTTTTCAATCTGATCGGTCGATATTCTTCGCATAATTGCTTTTCGGTACAGATGTATGAAACATTTTAAATATACAAAGATCGGTACCGAAGAACAAAAAAAGCATGGACTTATTTCTACACTGATTATACTTTTGATACAGAGGAGATCAAGTAATGGCAAGTGGTCCAAGGCAAATAGCAGTCAGCAGGATCATCTTAACGTCTGTCCTGTTCGCAAGCGAAGTTCATTCCCGGAATCTGATCAGTCAAATCGGCTGGAAGGGCGCGGATTCAGGTGTGATATGGGGCGTGGTTTCCATTCTGAGCTTAAGCTTCATGCTTCTTTCTCTTCTGTATGTGGGGTCACGCCGCAAGGTTATTAAGGACGAGGAGGAGCTGTCGGCAAAACTCTTCGAGGATTCATGCAGGCGTGTAGAGCTGAATGAGCAGGAGACAGAGGCTCTGAAAACTCTTCTGACATACGAAGACGAGCTCAAGCCGCATATCATATTCGAGTCCATCGGGATTTTCGAAAGGTGTGTTGATGCGCATATAAATCATCTGTTCGAACAACAGCTTTCCTCTGAAAAGCTTCTGGAGGAGGAGATCATACTCAAAAGTCTTCGTAACAAAATGGGTTTCACCTTCCTTCCACCGGAGCATCCGCTCATCTCCACTCGCAATATCAGCGTGGGTCAGAAAGCTTCAGTTTTCACCCAGGACGGGAAAATTCCCTTAGCTCAGAACTGCACGGTTGTTCTGATGAATGAAACCGGGTTCACTATCAAAGCTCAAGAGGATCAGAAACATAAACTCAATTTATCCTCCGGGGCTACTGTGCTTCTGGCTTTCACCAGACAGTGCGACGGAGTATACAGCATACTGGTCAAGGTGAAAGATTGTGAAACAATTGGCAAACCGGAATTTTACCACACCCTTGAATTTTCACGCAACCAGATGAGGCAGCATATAAGGATGGAAGTGAATCTTCCACTGCGCTTCCGGGTATTGGAATCTGCCGGAACGGATGAGGGCAGGGTGACAGCTCAGAGGCAGGCAAGCCGGGTTGTGGAGATCGGCGGTGGGGGGTTGAGCTTCTTTCATAATGAAGCACTCAGAATCGGGGATGTTCTGGCTCTTTCTGTTCAGCTTCCCGACGGAATGGTCGGAGGGATCAGGGCAAAAGTTCTGAGAATATCTTTTCTGGAAGGGAAGACAACCAGTCAGTACAAGCACCATGTACAGTTTCTCTCCATAGATCCAAGGGAAAGAGAGCAGATAGTTCATTTTATTTTTGAAAAGCAGCGTCAGGTAAACCAGATGCGGTGAAACAAAGAGCTATCAGGAGAAAAATTAGTGGTTTAGCTAATTTCATACTTGAAATTCAATGTTCAGATAAGCAATAATAAAGATTCACAGCATATAGTTGTTCTGTCATGAATGGAAAAAACATCAGATCGATAATGAATATGGGAAACAGTTCTGGAAAGGTTCTTCTCCGGGTTATTATTTGTTCAATCACTCTGCTGATCGTCGGCGGATTCATTGCCCTCCTTCTGAGAAGTTTTGAGCATAAGAAGCTGGAGAATGACCGCAAGGCATTAGCGATAAGTGAATATGGGCTCATGATGGCACTTCAGAAGATAAACCGGGAACCCTCGTGGAGAAGCGGAATCGATAAAGAGCCTTACGAGGGGGGAGCTTATGAAGTCAGTCTGGAGCAGAAGGTCAGAAGCGACACTCTCCGAGTGCGCTTGACCGCAACCGGAGAAATGGGATCTGTGACAAAAACTAAAGAATGTATACTGAGGTTAGATATTTCTGACGGGGATTCATCCTGGGTCAGGGAGAGTATGTTTTAGAAAAAATATGGAACCGGGGCGATACAGTGTTTGACAGGCTGTTTACAGTAAATGTATTATATCTAATTATCAGTACAGAAAACGAATTGATCTGAGACAATTCAGCTCATTTTCAACAGAGCGGGATTAAATGGAATTCCTGAGAAAACTACAGGGGCAACAATCGACTGTCGGCTTGGACATCGGCAACCATTCTCTAAAGCTTGTGAAGCTTCGTCATCACAAGGATGGTTACTTTCTTGAGGCCACAGGAATAAAAGAACTGCCCAAGGGAACTATCGAGGGCAGCGAAATCAAGAAAAAGGATGTGCTGATAGACGCCATAACGCATCTGGTGAATCAGTGCGATCCCTCCATTGTGGAAGTGGTGTTGTCGATGAGCGGTCATGGAATCATTTCCGACAAGATCACCTTCAAAATCGACCCTAACGAGAATGCCGAAGAGCTGATACTGTGGGAAGCCGGGCAGAGAAGTCCCTTTGATGTGGACGATATCACCCTCGACTACAAGATTCTGCGCAGATTTCCTGATACAAATGAAACGGAAGTGCTCCTTGTGGCGGCCAAGAATCAGATCATGCAGGGCTATATCGATCTGCTCTACGATGCCGGGCTCAAGCCGGTCATAGTGGACGTGGACGCCTTTGCGATTACAAACTGCTACGCTCTTGAATGCTCCGATCTGCCGGATATGGGAACCGTAGCTTTACTCAACATCGGTCACGATCTCACCAATGTCACTTTCATAAAGGATGGCATATACCATTCTACACGGGACATCTCCACTGCAGGCGAGTTCTTCAACCGTACGCTGCAGAGAAACATGGGTTTGAGCAGTGAAGAAGCACTGCAGGCCATAAAAGGAAAAACAACAACTGATCTGGACATGAATCTGCTCCGGCAGAGTGTGGAGTATGCGGCCGAGGAGCTTTCTTCAGGTATCGATCTGGCCTTTTCGTACTACAAGTCTTCGGAAAAGAGTGATTCCATAGACAAGATCGTTCTGTCCGGAGGCGGAGCCTATATTCCAAGCCTCATCCAGTTTCTGGAAAACAGACATCAGACCAAGGTTCAGATCTCAAATCCGCTGTCGTACGTGCAGTATGATCAGAACCTGTTCGGCAATATCGATGTCCAGAGCATCTCAGCTCTTCTAACTGTGGCCATTGGGCTGGCCTTGCGGAAAGTGGAGGAATGATGATCGAAAGAATAGAGATAAATCTTCTTCCGGCAGAATACCGCATTCACAAGAGGAAAATCAAACTTTCCCGTGCTACCGTGTATCCCATTCTGGCTTTGATAATCCTGGGAGTCGGGGCTGCTCTTTTCAGTATCTATATGCAGAACAGAGTTGATGTATACGAAGGCGAGATTGATAACCTCGAAAAGGAAATCCAGAGAAACAGGCATGTTCAGGCGGAAATAAACAAACTTCGCCAGGACAAGAAAATCATAGATGAAAAGATCCTGGCACTGGAGAGAATCAGCGTGAACCGGGAAAAATGGGTTCGCCTTCTGGAGGTCATGTCCAACAGCCTGCCTACATACTCATGGCTCATTTCGGTCAAGGAGGAACTGGGTCCCCCGTCCGTTCTGCGCCTTGAGGGAAGGACGTACTCCTTTCCCGAAGTTGCTCACTACATGACTAAAATGAAAAATGATGATTACATTTCGGGGGTGGAGTTGTCGAACATAGAGCAGATAAACGGTCAGGGACGGCGGGTCTACCGTTTCACCATCTCCTGCACCGTAAATCCGGATGTCAAACTGGAGACACCTGTGCAGGGAGGCTCTAACTGATGGCTAATTCCAAATTCAATTTGCGCAATCCAAATGTCCGCAATCCCATAATAATCGTCTTCATTGCGACCCTTCTCGGATATATGTGGTATGAACAGTTTCTCAAGCCCACTATGGAAAATCTCGAGATGCTCACCACTAAAAAGGAAGCCAAGGAGAAGGAGCTCAGGACTATCAATGCTCTCAAACCTCAGCTCAAAATGCTCAGAAACGAAATGGTGCAGGCTTCGGCAAAGCTTGATTCACTTAAAAATATCTTTCCGGACCAGAAAGAGGTTCCCAGGTTGATTCGAGAATTGACCAGTGTAACCAGGAAGAGCGATATCGTGGCCACGCGGTTTCATCCTCTCCCGGATGTTCAGAAAGAGTACTATGTCGAGAACAAGTACAATGTGGCGGTTGCCGGCGATTATCACAATCTGGGGGAGTTTTTCTCCTATCTGGCGAATTTCCAGCTTATCATAAATCTCAGCTCGGTTACCATATCCGGTAATCCCAGCTACTCATTGGAGAGGGACAAGGATCCTAACGAACCATTTCTCCCCTCGATCATAGCAACGTTTGAAATGACCACGTTTTCATCGAGACGCTGATGTACATGAAAAGAGATAGAAGACAAATGGACTCACTCAGATTCTGCAGAATATTTCTGCTTTTGCTCTGCGTAGCTGCCGCATCGTATTCTCAAAGTGTAGTGATGATTGAGGATCTGGAGATCAGGGCGGAGCAGCGTGGACTGGTGCTCATCGTGACTGGCGACGGGGCAGTGAACGGAAAAGTAACCGAAAAAAACAAGAATGGAAACAGGTATTCTGAATTGTCAATTAGGCTGGAAAGCGCGGAATCGGCTTTGAACAGAGATGTCTTCGAGGGGCCGGAGAAATTACCGGTGAAGACTATTTCGGTTTTGGAGAAAAACGGCGGGGCCGAGTTTATTTTCAAGATGGAAAAGCCGGTGACCGGTCCGGTCCAGGTCCGAAGCGGCGGCAATCAAATGAAACTGATGCTCACAAAAGATCCGCAGCCGGAATTGAGCTGGAAAGCTTCCAGTGTGAAAGCGGAGCCGGTCAAGCAGAAGGAAACCGTTCTCCCGAAAACCAGTGAGAAAAAGATTTCAGACAAGGAAAGCGTTTCTTCGGCTAAGAAAAGTCAGGACAAGTCTCCCGTCATGAATGTGACGATTCCCACGGAGGCAGAAGTTGAGCTTCAGAATATCCGGGTCATCCAGCGGAACCGGACTGCTGCTCTGTATTTTGACTTTTCCTCCTCTCCTATAGTTCAGTTCAGCAATGAAGGGGAGTCGTTGACCATCACTTTTATCAACGTTGCCAATTCTCTCAAGAAGAAATCATACAAAATACCCGGAAAGACAGGATTCCGTTCTTTGAGTTTCAGACAAAAGAAAAACAAAGACGATCGGGTTGAGGTTACAGCAACGGTAAAGCTCTCCAAGAGTGCGGTTGCGGGTGACCCGGTCGGGACTCGTCAGGATGACAGGTATGCTGTCTACATTCCAAGTCATGACAGTGACCGGGTGTTTCTGTGGAGTGCCGACAAGGGTGAGCAGGCGTCGCATTCCTTTGCACGGATCGGCTCAGAGCCCCTGGATATGGAAAAAATGGAGAAAAGGGCTACTCATGATACGGAACGGCCACTGAAGAAAACAGACCTGTTTCCTTTGAAAGAGGAAAAGGGGTCTGAAGAAAAAAAAGCACCGGCTCCATCTGTGGCGGAGAAAAAGTCCGAAGAGAAGACAACGAAAAGCACTGATCCATCATCAGCTCCGGCTTCAGTTTCAGCGCAAAAAGCAGCTGAGAAGAAAACCGTACCGGCCAGTGTACCTGCCACCCCCAAGCCGCCTAAAGAGGAGCTGAAACCGCCGCCAAGCACTGTTCCTGAAAAGAAGCAGGCCAGAAAGCCTGATCCGTCCATAACCATCGATGTTCCTTCGAGGGCAAGTGATGTCAAACTAGAGAAGGACAGTTCTGATGCTGAAGGCAAAGAGGTGGTGAAGAAATCTCCGGAAGGGGAGTTGGTTAAGTATCGCATTTACGGCCGGGATCCTTTTGTGCCCCTCGTCAAAGATACAAGCGGCTCTGAGCTCCCGAACGTTGAGGCTTTGAAGCTGGTTGGAGTTCTGGAGGATTCACGGGAGCGGATTGCGCTTCTGGAAGATGGTTCCGATCACAACCGTGCCTACGCTCTGAGAGAGACTGATCTTGTGGAAAGTGGTAAAGTATTGCGTATATACAGAAATAAAGTGGTGTTTTTGATTCGAGATTTCGATGTTTCACGTTCATACACGCTGAGCCTCACCAGAAAACCCGAAGCCAGCAAAGTGAGGGATAGATGATTAAAGTAAGGGCATCTCTGCTCATCCCTGTAGTTCTTTTGGCCGTTTCAGTCACCTTTTCTCAGTCCGACCGTGGTGGAGCTCCTGACTCTTCTCAGGAGCAGTACGATACCAACGGAGACAAGATCGTCGATTACTTCGAGGTTCATTCCGCCGATATGAAGTCTGTTCTAAGGCAGCTGAGTGCATACAGCGGTGTGGACATCGTGGCAGCCGATGATGTCGAAGGCACGGTATCTCTGTCGGTTACCAACAAATCCTGGAGAGATATACTTTCCATTCTCTGCCGGGTGCATGACCTTTCAGCCGTCGAAGAGGCAAACTATGTATATGTCGTAAGCGGTGGAGGGGAGTTTCTGAAAAGCGGAGCTGAAGGCAAAGCTGTTTCAGGGGCGGAATTTTCCGCAGGGGGCGGTTCTTTAAAAAGGGAAATTGTCAAACTCAACTATACTACCGCCGATGAGATGAGGGAGGCTGTCGAGGATCTTCTCTCTTCAGAGGGAAAGCTCACAGTGGTCAAGCATACCAATGCTCTTATCATCTCCGATACTGAAGAGAATATTAACGAAATCCGGAACACAATCGCGCAGATCGATGTGCAGACCGTTCAGATATCCATTTCCTGCAAGATTATCGAGGTCAGCTCCGGTGTACTGCAGAAAATGGGGGTTCATTGGGGATACATCGACCAGGATGCCAATGTTACAGCAAACCAGCTTGAAGCGACAGAAATTCTGGGCGATGCGATCAACCGGGTCACCTACGGTGTCCTTACTCCCGAGAAACTGAGTGTTGCCATGGAGTATCTGTTTCAGGACAACAAGGCAGAAGTTGTCGCTCAGCCGCAGATCACCACCCTTGATAACAAAGAGGCAAACATCTTCATGGGACAGCAGATTCCTATCAATACCAGGGATGAGGCTGGTAACACCGTGACCCAGATGGTTAATGCAGGGACGGAACTGACTGTAATCCCGTACGTATCGGGTGATGGTAAGATAAAGCTTACTCTTAATCCCAAAAAGGAGTCATACGTTCCCACCGAAAACGGGCCTGTTATCAATCAACAGAGCGCCACTACCAATGTGATGGTCAATAATGGTGAAACCGTGGTGATAGCTGGTCTTACCTCGAATGAACAGCGTTCAACGGAGGGGGGTATCCCGATTCTAAAGGACATACCCCTGATCGGCAATTTGTTCAAGAGGTCAGAGAAGTCGTTGGATAAGAGGGATCTGATCATTTTCGTCACGCCTCACATAATTCACTCCGAAATGTAAAAAGAACTCCGATTCCTGGAAATCTGCTCGGCCTCTGGAAAGGGGCCGTTTTCTTTTCCTCCCAAATTCAACGGCTTATGAAGATGAGCAATTTTCTCCCTGATATTCTTTCCTTTATTAATTGACTCGGCCCCGTATATATTGTATGTTCTAGAGCGTAAATGTAGCACCTGTTGTGGTCCAAACTGCATCTCACATACTAAATCCCGGGGGCGTTCTTAATGATTTCGACTATTCGGAAGCGTGATGGAAAGCTGGTGCCGTATGATAACTTCAAGATCGCAAATGCGATTTTCAAGGCGGCAGAAGCTGTAGGTGGAAAAGATTTCGGTCTGGCGTTACATCTGGCCAAACATATCGAGGTTGCCATTGACGAGAAGTTCCACTCCAACTCGATTCCTGCGGTGGAGGAAATACAGGATATAGTCGAAAAAGTGCTTATAGAACAGGGACATGCCCGGGTCGCCAAAGCTTTCATCCTTTACCGTGAACAGCATCGCAGAATCCGTACCACCAATGATCTTCTGCTGGATATTGCCAATACCATGGATGGGTATCTCAAGCAGGAGGACTGGCGGGTTAATGAGAATTCAAATGTGAATTACTCGCTTGGTGGACTTATACTACACAACAGCGGAGCCATTACGGCCAATTACTGGCTTGAGAATATCTACGGGCGTGACATATCAAATGCGCACCGCAACGGAGATATTCACCTTCACGATCTCAGTATGTTTTCCGGATATTGTGCAGGATGGTCTCTCCGTCAGCTTATTGCCGAAGGTCTGGGCGGGGTGAAGGGCAAGATTTCCTCCCGACCTCCCAAACATCTTTCCACTCTTATCCAGCAGATGGTGAATTTTCTGGGAATACTTCAGAATGAATGGGCCGGGGCTCAGGCGTTTTCGTCTTTTGACACGTACCTTGCTCCTTTTGTCAGGGTCGACAATCTGTCCTACAAAGATGTCAAGCAGCAGATACAGTCGTTTATCTTCGGTGTCAATACACCTTCCCGATGGGGCTCCCAGGCGCCTTTTACAAACATAACCCTGGACTGGGTCGTACCTGAGGACCTCAAGGATCAGCCCGCGATTGTGGGAGGGGAACCGCTCGAGCAGACCTACGGGGATTTCCAGGCGGAAATGGATATTATCAACAGAGCGTTTCTTGAAGTTTTGATCGAAGGGGATGCTGACGGGCGCGGATTTTCCTATCCCATTCCCACTTACAACATCACCAATAGTTTCAACTGGGACAGCGAAAATGCTCAGCTGCTTTTCAAGATGACCGGCAAGTACGGAACACCCTATTTTCAGAATTTCGTTAATTCGACCCTCAATCCCGGGGATGTCCGTTCGATGTGCTGCAGGCTTCAACTTGATAAAAGGGAACTGCGTAATCGCGGCGGCGGTCTCTTCGGGGCTGACGAGTTCACGGGATCGATCGGTGTGGTCACGATCAATCTTCCCAGAATAGGCTTCTTTTCCACTACCAAAGATGATTTCTACAGCCAGCTCAATCATTTCATGGATGTGGCCAGAGATTCACTGGAGATCAAGCGCAAGGTGATAACCAAACTGATGGACCAGGGACTCTTTCCCTATACTCAGCGCTACCTGCGACACTGGAATAACCACTTTTCCACTATCGGGCTTATCGGGATGAACGAGGCAACACTCAATTTCCTGGGCAAGAACCTCACTGATCCGGAAGCCAAAGAATTCGCAATGGAAGTGCTTCAGCATATGCGAAAACGTCTGATCTCCTATCAGGAAGAAACCGGTCATCTCTACAATCTCGAAGCAACTCCCGGAGAGGGGACTTCATACCGTCTTGCAAAGCTGGACAAAAGCAGATTCTCCCGAATGATAATTCCCGGCGAGGACAACCCCTACTACACCAATTCAACTCAGCTTCCCGTCGATGCAACGGATGATATCTTTGAAGCTCTCGAGATGCAGAGCGAAATACAAAAGCAGTACACCGGCGGGACTGTATTTCACGCTTACATCGGAGAATCGATCGACGATATCGAGACCTGCAAGAAACTCGTGAAGAAAATCGCCTACAATTACGAAGTTCCGTATTTTACACTTTCTCCGATTTTTTCCATCTGCAAGCTTCACGGGTACCTTAAAGGAAAGCATTTCTCCTGCCCTAACTGCTCGGAAGAGACGGAGGTTTATTCCCGTATAGTGGGGTACTATCGTCCGGTTCAGAACTGGAACCCGGGTAAAAAAGCCGAGTTCAGTGACAGAATAGTGTTTGATTCATCCAAAAATGTTATCAAACAGATTACTGAATCTCAGGAAATACAGAGCACAGAAGAAGTGTATGCCGAGTGATTTGAGAATTTCAGGTTGGGTAAAAAGTTCGTTTGTGGATTTTCCGGGGACGGTTTCGACCGTCCTCTTTCTTTCGGGATGCAATCTGCGTTGCCCTTACTGCCATAACCCCCAGGTAGTGAAGAACGGACATGTGCTGCTTGAATGGGAACCTATCAGGGACTATCTGGAAAAGCGCAGAGGTATTCTTGATGGGGCTGTGATAAGCGGCGGAGAACCCACGTTGCATTCAGGTCTTGGCTATTTGTGCCGCGAGTTGAAGAAACTCGGTCTGAAAATCAAAATTGATACAAACGGGCTTCTTCCGGAGAAAATCGAGCAGAACATCCCGGATTATCTGGCCCTCGATGTGAAGACTTCATTAGAAAACTACAAACGTGTTAAAACCCCTTTTTTGGATAGTCCTGAACGACTCCGCCGCTCCCTCGATATCGTGCGGAGCATGGGTGAGTGTGCGGAGGTACGCATCACTGCAGTCCCCGGCATTGTGGATGAATCGGATGTGGATGAATTATGTAAAGAGCTGGCGGGGGTTGAAAACGTGTATATTCAGCAGTTCAGTAATCAATCAGAACTTCTGGAATCTACATTCGCTCAAAAGAAACCATTTGAACCCGAAAAGCTGAAACAATGGCAGCAGAAGTTCCTCCAGGCAGGTTTAAACTGTCAGGTTCGGGGTGTCTGAACTTCTACTGCGGATTCAAGCCTGACCGGAAAGGCTTTGAATCTTTCAAAACTCATGAATGTTCTGATTTCTTTTGAGTTGAGAAGCTTGCCGATTTCTTCAAAATGATTTCCCACGTCTACCGGACTGTGGGCATCGGAGCCAACCGTCACTTCCTTGCCTTCTGCTGCGATCCGGTCGAGAAAAAAATCGAATGGATCCTGTTGCGGATCATGAATTTTAGACCAGGTGTAAGCGTTGGTGTTGATTTCCAATGCTGTCGGACTCATCGCTGCACTGTTTACTGTTTGTTCAATTTCTGAAAAGAGTGTATCCATCTTCTTTGACGGAATCGGGATATAACGCCATATGAAGTCCAGATGGGCGAGGGACTGGAACAGACCGCAATCCAAAGCTGCCCTTGCGGCTTTGAAGTATTCCGTATAGATCAGTGCCGGATCGATTTCTGTTATCTGGCCGATATGTCGCCACCCGAAGCGGGGAAGGCAGTGAATCGAGGCCAGGGCGAAATCGAACGGAAGGGATTTGAGTATCTCTTCCGCTTTTTCTTCTGCACCTTCTATGTAATCTATTTCCAGACCGATTTTGATACTGATTTGGTCTTTATAAGTGTCCCGGACGAGAGACACTTCATTGAAATACTTTTCTATATCCTCATCCTTCATTCCCCAGCTCCAGTGTTTTCTTCGCTGGTTACGGTTGAGGTAGTAGCGCCCGAGGTGATCCGCAAAACCGATTTCCTTAATGCCTTTGCAGATGGCGCTTTCCACATATTGAGTGATACTTCCTTCCGCGTGGCCGCAGTAGGAGGTGTGCACATGGTAATCCGGTGTGATGAACATTAAAAAAATTCCCTCTATACTTTCAGTTCCTGCTGATCCATCCTGCCGTACTCTTGGGCTTTCCGGAGAAGCGGGTCAATGAAATCTTTGATGAACTCTCTAACCTGTTCAGGTGCTCTTCCTATGAAGTCCTTTACATCAAGCAGATCTGACAGGTCATCTTGAGACATGCCGAAAACCGGGTCATTCGCAATCCGTTCCAGCAGGTCGTTTTTCTTCCCTTCGAGCTTGACTACTTTTCCTGCTTCCATCGAATGTAGCCGGATGCGTTCATGCAGCTCCTGGCGGTCGCCGCCTTTTTTCACTGCTTCCATTATTACGTTTTCCGTTGCCATAAATGGCAGCTCTTCCTCGATTCTTTTGGAAATTACTTTGGGATAGACGACAAGTCCGCTGCAGACGTTTGTGGCGATGATCAATGAGGCATCGGCCGCAAGGAACGCTTCGGGAATGGTAAGCCGTTTGTTTGCAGAATCGTCCAGAGTGCGTTCGAACCACTGTTCGGCTGCAGTCATGGCGGGGGAGAGGGAGTTTGTTATTATGAAACGGCTGAGTGCGGTAAGTCGCTCTGAGCGCATGGGGTTGCGTTTGTAGGCCATGGCCGAGGAGCCGATCTGCCCCTTTTCGAAAGGCTCTTCGACTTCTTTGAGGTGCTGGAGCAGTCTGATATCGTTTGCGAATTTGTGCAGCGACTGAGCAATTCCGGACAGTATGGACGCTGCCTGCGCATCGATTTTCCGAGTATAGGTTTGCCCGGTAACGGGAAGGGTTTCTTTGAATCCCATTTTACGGGCAACCATTCTGTCCAGCTCTTTGATTTTTTCGTGCTGGCCTTCGAAGAGGTTGAGAAATGAAGCCTGGGTTCCTGTCGTACCCTTGACTCCTCTGAAACGCAGGGTAGTTTCAAACTGCTGCAGAGCTTCGAAATCCATAATCAGATCATAGAGCCACAGACATGCGCGTTTTCCCACTGTCGTAAGCTGCGCTGGCTGGAAATGAGTGAATCCGAGTGTAGCCAGTTCGGCATGGGTGAGGGCAAATGATTTCAGATTATCTATAAGCTGTGCAAGGCGGGAAAGCAGAATGCGGCTTGCTTCGCGAAGCTGGATCAGATCGGTGTTGTCGCCGACAAACGCACTGGTTGCCCCCAGGTGGATAATCGGTTTGGCGCTGGGGCAGGCGGTGCCGAATGTATGAACATGGGCCATCACATCATGCCTGGTCTTTTTTTCAAACTCTCTGGCCTGTTCGAAATCTATATCTTCCACATGCGACTTCATTTCATCAATCTGTTCATCTGTTATGGGAAGACCGAGTTCCTTTTCGCATTCGGCAAGGGCGATCCACAGTCTGCGCCAGGTGCTGAATTTATGCTGGGGCGAGAAGAGGAAGGACATCTCTTTGCTTGCGTATCGCTCCAGAAGAGGGTTGCTGTACTCGGTAGAGGATATGGGGCTCATAGGTACTCCGGACGAAAAAATGGAAAAGAGTTGTAGGTTGAAACTTCTGAATATAGTTTGTGGATACCGGATATCTGCAGTTCAACTTTCCTTAGATACATGAAAGGCACGCCGATGGTTGCAGTAGGTTTATTTGCCTGCATAATCGTGTGCAAGTTATTTTATAGAGTTACAGTTATGCAATAATCCTAATCTGGAGAGTTTTATGAAAACATCCAAAGTTTTCGGACTTTTACTGGTCGGAGCTCTGTGTTTCAGCCTCATGGCACAGTCTGCTGAAAGTCTCATGAATACGGGAAATCAGATGCTTCAGCGGGGCGCTTATGATCAGGCGGTTACGGCATTTCGCAAGATTGTAAGCCGGGAACCGCAGAATTTCGAAGCTCAGTACAATCTTGCGTTTGCTTATCTGGGATGGGGCCGTAATTCCACTGCGGTGCAGGAATTCAAGAAAGCACTCAGTCTACAACCGAGCAGTTCACATGTGTGGGCGAATCTGGCAGTGGCCTATGAGAATATGGGAAAAAGCAGCGAGGCACTCGGTGCTTTGAGCAAGGCAGTGAAATACGATCCCGGCAACATAACTGCACGTATGAATCTTGCCGCCACGTATGCTAACCACAATAAAATGAACAAGGCCATTACGGAATATATGGGCGTAGTTGAAATCGATGGTTCCAATGCTGATGCACTGCTGAATCTGGGAAAATGTCTGGTGGGAGTGGATCGGATCGAGGAAGCAAAAAACTATTTGACTGAAGCAACAATTGCCGATCCGCAGAGTGCTGAAGCTCATTGGGAACTGGCTCAGATCTACTGGAAAAAGGAGAAGGATCTCGATCGTGCACTTCAGGAACTCCGCCTGGCTGCCAATATACAGCCGGTAAGCCGTTTTTATGAGGATATGGCCAGAATTCAGGTGGAACAGGACAAGAAACCTGAAGCAGTGAAGAGTCTGAAAAAGGCACTGATCTACACTGATGAAGTTCTGGTGAAAGAGAAAATCCAGGCAAATATCGATATGCTTGAAGGTGGTGAGGCGAACTCGGCCGGAAACACTTCTGACGCACCGGCTTTCAAAATGCAGAGTCTGAGAAGAGAATCACAGAGAGATACTACCACTCGCAAGAGAGTGAAAACAGCTCCTGTAATAGTGGATTTCGGCAGTTTGATGGAAGATGATGACGAAGAGTCCCCAAATTCCGTTCTACCTGTACTTCCAGGCTCAGACAAAAAATAACCAGAGTAACTGATGCGGTCCTGGATCTGACTGCATCAGATTCATAATGAATAATCCTTTCAACACGTACCGCTCTTATCTGAAGAAACGATTCGGTTCTTCAGTTTACAAAATACCAGTCAACGCGGGTTTTTCCTGCCCTAATCGGGACGGAACAAAAAGTGCGGAAGGGTGTACTTTCTGCGACAACCGTTCTTTCAGTCCTGTTTCCTCCTGCCAATTATCCCCCCGTGAACAGGTGATCAGTTCTATCTTGAGGTGTAAAGGCAGGTATACGGCTTATCTGCCCTATTTGCAGCCCTTTTCCAATACATACGCCCCCGTGTCAAAGTTAAGAGAGGTTTACGAATCGCTGCTTTCGATTCCGGGGGTGGTGGGATTGGCCATCGGAACACGTCCTGATTGTTTCGATGAGATGGTTTATGATTACCTGAAAGAGTTGTCTTCCCGGACGTACGTATCGGTAGAACTGGGACTTCAGAGCGGGCATGATTCGGTTCTCCGTAAAATCAATCGTGGGCACAGTGTTGAGGATTTCCGTAGTGCTGTGACCCGTCTTGACGCTCTGGGTATAGAAACGGTTGCTCATGTGATTCTGGGTTTTCCCTGGGAGACGGAGGGGATGGTGGAACAGACCGCCCGCATGATTTCAGATATGCCGGTGAGAGGTGTCAAGATACATCAGCTCATGATTGTGGCCGGAACCGCTCTGGAGCCGCTCTACAGAGCAGGAGAGTGTGAACCGGTGTCTCTAAAAAGGTACGGTGACCTTCTCTGCCGTTTTCTTAGCCTTCTTCGGCCTGATCAGCACATCCACCGTATCGTTGCAGACTCTAAAGTGGAATTTGGATTGGTGGCCCCGCTCTGGAGTGCTCAGAAACAGAAAGCGATCACGTATCTGCACAGCTGTCTGAAGAGCAGAGGAATTGTGCAGGGGTGCAGCCGGAGCTAAATCCGTTTCTGCTCTTTCAACCTATTTATCCGTCTCCAGAGGGTTGTTCTGTCGATTCCAAGCCGCCTTGCTGCTTCTGAACGATTTCCATTACACTCTTCCAGTGTTTTCAGCAGTTCGTTTGAGGAGATGTCCGGTTTTGCCGAAAAGAGAAGGTCTGGCTTCGGTTGTTTTCTGGAGGTTGGGCTCTGGCAGGCATCGTTGCGCATTTCGGCTCTGCGGATTTCGGCCGGAATGTCGAAAACGTCGATTCTCCCACCGCTGCAGGTTACAAACGCATGCTCTATCGCGTTTTCAAGCTCCCTCACGTTCCCCGGCCAGCAATAATCCATGAGCATCACCGCGGAATCGTGGGTGAGTCCGGTGATTTTCTTTCCTGTTTCCCTGTTGAACTTACGGATGAAGTGCTCTATCAGAATGCCTATATCCTCCCTGCGCTCTCTTAAAGGAGGAAGGTGTATCGGAAAGACCTTAAGCCGGTAGTACAGGTCTTCCCTGAATTCACCTTCCTGCACCATTTTTTTGAGGTTGCGGTTGGTTGCCGAGATGATTCTGACATCGGACTTGCGGGTAACACTCTCACCCAGCCTTTCATACTCCTTTTCCTGCAGAAAGCGTAGCAGTTTAACCTGAATTAGGGGAGAAACGTCACCGATTTCATCCAGAAAGAGGGTTCCTCCATCCGCTATTTCAAAGCGGCCGGGTTTGTCTTTCACCGCTCCGGTGAAAGCTCCTCTCACATGTCCGAACAGCTCGCTTTCGAGCAGGTTTTCGGGAATGGCCGAACAGTTCACTTTCACAAACGGGGCGGCAGCGCGGCTGCTTGAGAGGTGGATCGCGGAGGCGGCCAGTTCTTTTCCGGTACCGCTCTCGCCGGTCAGAAGGATGGTGGCCTGGGACTGGGCGGCCAAATCGATGAGGGAATAGAGTTCCTGCATCCGGGCGCTTTTGCCCACCAATGCACCGATTCCGTCTCTGCGCCTGAACTGACGCTCCAGATGTGAGAGGCGCTGTTCGGTGTTTTTGAGTTTGGAGATATCAGTAAGGGTTTCCACGGCGCCAAGAGTCTCTCCTTGTGAACTGGTCAAAACACGGGCATTTTTAATCACTGGGAGAACATTTCCCGAAACATGTTTGATGTAGCATTCCGTGTTGGTGAGGGAACCTTCAGAGTAGAGGGGGCAGCCGGGGGGCGGATTGCACTCTTCTTTCATGAGGGTGCAGCAGCTTTTCCCGATTAGCTGTTCTTTAGACAGCCCTGTCATATCCTCCAGGGCTTTGTTGCAGTAGAGAATGGTTCCCTTTTTGTCGATGATGAAGAGTCCCTCGGCGAGGGTCTCAAGGATGAGGTTCTGGCATTCGGGGGAGAGGTTTTTTTCCAGAAGGCAGTTCATACGGGCTCCTGTTGCAGCGTTGCATTTAATTTGTTGCACTGTTGCATAAATTACTATGTGTAACGTAGTAATGGGGTGAAAAATTGTGGTTTTCCACATGGCATGCCTGTTGCATATAACTGCAGGAGCATAAAACAACATTCTTTTGCAAAGGAGGAGAGGTATGGCTAAGGAGACCACTGATGCAACTTTCAGGGAAGATGTGCTGGAAGCCAAGGGGCCGGTGCTGGTGGATTTCTGGGCACCATGGTGCGGACCGTGCCGTATACTCGGACCCATAATAGAGAATATCGGCAAAAAGACGGAGGGCAGGGTCGGAGTCTACAAAATGAATGTGGACGAGAATCCCACCACCGCGGTTCAGTACGGGATAACCGGAATACCCACGGTGATAGTCTTCCGTGACGGGAAGGTGGAGAGGGAGTTTGTGGGAGTTCAGCCCGAGCAGGTATACCTCAATGCAGTATCCGCAGGCACAGCATAAGCTGTGCCTTCATTTGAAAATTCACACGATTAAGAGGTGTTTCGATGAAGAAGATTCTCGTGGTCGGAGGGGTGGCGGGCGGAGCCAGTTTCAGTGCCCGTATGCGTCGTCTCGACGAATCGGCTGACATAGTGATGTTTGAAAAGGGGGAGTATATATCCTTTGCCAACTGCGGCCTGCCTTATCACATTGGCGGGGAGATCAGGGAACGTCAGAATCTCATTATCCAGACCCCCGGGAGTTTCGCCCGGCGGTTCAATGTGGATGTGCGCAACAGGTCGGAGGTGCTGTCGGTGGATGCCGGGAGTAAAAAAGTCAGGGTGAAGGGGCCGGATGGTACCTATGAGGAGAGTTATGACTGCCTGGTGCTTTCTCCGGGAGCTTCGCCGGTTCGTCCGCCCATACCGGGTATAGATCATGAGAAGATTCTCACTTTGCGCAACATACCCGACATGGACAGAATCAAGCAGGCGGTTGATTCCGGTTCGGTGAAGGATGCCGTAGTGGTCGGCGGGGGATTTATCGGTCTGGAGATGGCTGAGAATCTTCGTAACCGGGGAATCGGGGTGACTCTGGTCGAGGCAATGGATCAGGTGTTTGCGCCTGCAGATCCGGAAATGGCTCAGGCTGTGGCGCAGCAGCTAGAGCTTCATGGCGTAAAGTTGATCACCGGTACTGCAGCGAAGAGTTTTTCCCAGCTGGACAACGGTCGGTTGAAGGTGGATTTGGGCGGAGGTGATCTGGAAACCGATCTGGTGATTCTGTCCATCGGAGTGAAGCCCGATACGGCGTTTCTGAGGGATTCAGGGCTGGAGATGAATCAGAGGGGAGCCATAGTGGTCGATAAGCAGCTCCGGACCAGCCTGCCGGATGTCTTTGCGGTAGGGGATGCGGTTGAGGTGGCTGATTTTGTGACCGGGAAAAAGGTTCATATTCCTCTGGCGGGCCCCGCGAACAGGCAGGGCCGTATCGTGGCCGATGTGATCGCCGGTATGAGTTCGGAATACAAAAACACCCAGGGAACATCCATATGCAAGGTGTTTGACCTCACTGCGGCGGTCACGGGGCTTTCCGAAAAAAATGCACGCAATTGCGGAGTGGAGTATCTGAAGACGTACATACATTCTTCCAATCACGCCGGTTATTATCCCGGAGCCGCTCCCATTTCACTCAAACTGCTTTTCTCTCCCGGGGATGGCAGGGTTCTCGGTGCGCAGGTAATGGGAACGGAGGGGGTGGACAAGAGGATAGATGTTCTGGCCACCGCGGTTCGTCACGGGCTGACCGTTTATGATTTGGCGGAACTTGAGCTCGCCTACGCGCCGCCCTATGGTAGTGCGAAGGATCCGGTTAATATTGCAGGCTTTACTGCCCAGAACATGCTCAACGGTCTCACAGGTGTGAGTTATTCCGAGGATGTGGCCGGGGCACTTGAGAAAGGTCATGTTGTACTGGATGTGCGAACTGCCGAGGAGCGGGAGCTGGGATTTATCGAAGGATCTGCTCACATTCCTGTCGATGAGCTGAGGGAGAGACTGGGAGAGCTTGATAAGTCGAAGCCGGTTCTCGTATACTGCCAGGTTGGTCTGAGGGGGCATGTGGCGGTGAGGACTCTTGTTCAGAATGGATTCGCTGCCACGAATCTTTCCGGTGGCTATAAAACCTACTGTTCAGTATTTCCTTGCTCAGAGACGGAGGAAAACGTAAGAAATACGGAGGTGAAGGTGAGTGCAGCGTGTGAACCGGCCTGCGGACCGGTTGAGAGCGAGAGAGTGGTGATTGATGCCTGCGGGCTTCAGTGTCCCGGCCCGGTAATGAGACTCAAGGAAACGGTTTCCGGACTGCCCGAAGGTGGGATAGTTGAAATCCGTGCAACCGATCCGGGCTTTGTTGCTGACATCCCCTCCTGGTGTAATTGTACGGGAAACAAGCTGCTCGACATGAAATCGGAAAAAGGAACCTATGCGGCAATCATCCAGAAGGGCAGCAGGGGAAAAGCTTCCTGTTCTGTACCTTCGGAGATCAACGGGAACAAAACCATGGTAGTCTTTTCCAATGATTTCGACAAGATGATGGCCACCTTCATCATCGCCAATGGCGCTGCCTCCATGGGATCGAAAGTCACCCTGTTTTTCACTTTCTGGGGTCTGAACCTTCTCAGGAAGAGTAATTATGTGAAAGTGAAAAAGGGTTTATTGGAGAAGATGTTCGGGTTCATGATGCCGCGGGGTCCCGGCAAGCTCACTCTTTCCAAGATGCATATGGGTGGCATGGGAACGGCGATGATCCGCTATATCATGAAGAAAAAGAATGTGTATTCTCTGCAGGTGCTCATGCAGGAAGCCATGAAAAACGGAGTGCGCTTTGTGGCCTGTGCCATGTCCATGGACATAATGGGGATAAAGGAGGATGAGCTGATCGAAGGAGTTGAACTGGGGGGAGTTGCGGCGTATCTGCACGAGGCTGATCAGGCGGGGTACAATCTGTTTATCTGACGGGAGCCTATTCCGGAGGTGAAACCTCAAATCACCTCCGGTGTACCTCCGGATCACCTCAGCTCTCCACACCGAAAAACTAAAAAAAACATTCCATTCAGAACTGTACCCCCCTTTATTTCTACTAAACAATACTCTATATTATTGTTTATAGTCTGCGTGCATTTTCAACTACCAGCATACTTAAAATTCATCGCAGTCATAGTCACAGTATTTCCACCTTGAGAGGACGATTCAATGAAAGCACTCGGGAAAATCTTCAAAAAGCAGAATCCGCAGGAGGATGAAATTTTGGAAGAGTCGGTTGCGGAGGATGCAGCCGTTTCTGCTGAGGATGGTGATGAGGACGATATTTTTGAAATTGAGATATCGGCTGAAGCTGCTGTGGGTCCCGGCAATGAGGAGCAGAAACAGGAATCTCCGGAAATGGCTGATAGCAAAGTTATAGATCCGCAATCGCAAAAGAATGTAGAGGAGGATGAAACTGAAAGTGCTGATCTGCTAGAGCAGGACGAGGCCGGTTCAGTAACGGATGACTCCGCTGAAGAAACGGAGGAAGATGAAACAGGGGCGCAGGGGGAATCAGCATCTGAATCACAGGAGGAAATGGCCGCGGATACCGGGGGAACATCTCCTGAGGAAAGTGTTTTTGACCTCGATAACAAGGAAGTTGCTCTAAACAGCGATGAACAACCTGATCAAAAGAATACTGAGCAGAAGCTGGATGAAGAATCGGATTCTGTGCTTGAGGAAGAAGACGCTTCCGAAGGGAAAAAGAAAAAGGGATTTAAGCTGTTCAAGGGCTTGGGTAGAAAAAAGAAAAAATCAGAGGAACTTGAGTCGGTTGAGCAGGTTGAGGACAGTGATGCTGAAGATAGTGACAGTGCAAAAGAAGCTGCGTCTGAAGAGATTGGAACTGAAGCTGATATAAAGGAACCGGAAATTCAGAATGCTGAGGATAGTGAAGAAGAGGTGGATTTGTTTGAATTGAGTATCGATGACTCCCCGGCTTCTACCGTTCCGGAATCAGCAGAATCGGAAGAAATCGATGAAAAAGGCTCCGAAGACATGCCGGACAGTCAGGATTCTTCTCTGGATGTGCAGCCGACCGATGAACCGGTGAAAACACCCGAAAGCAGTTCGGGTTCTCCGGAAGAAGACATATCTGATCTGTCGGTTCCAAATGATACCGAAACTGCTGAGGAGAAGGATTCTGATCAGGTTACCTCTGGCGATGAAAAAAAGAGGGATTCTGAGGAATCCGGAGAGCTTGTCAGTTCAGAATCTGAGGTTGCAGAAAACGTTATGGAAAAATCAGAATCGCAACCTGAGATGGCGGAGGCAGAGATAGAAGGCGATACTCAGGAGGAATCTGATGATGAAGAGTTGGATGTTTTTGACCTGAGTGAATCTGAATCGGGCGACGAAACAGCAGAGGAAGAAAAAAAAGCTGAAGAGGTACCGACTTCAGAAGAAGACATTGCTGTTGAATCGAAAGCGTCTGATGAAAGCGGGAATGAAGAACTGGTTGTTTCTGAGCAGGAAGAGATTGAACCAGAAGTGATACATGAGAAGGCTGAGGATTCGGAAGATGATCAAATCCCGTCAAAGAAGAGAAAAACGAAGGCAAAAAAGAAACTGAGCTGGTTCGGGAAGAAGAAAAAAGATAATGTTCCCGATGAAGCGGATACGGATGCTCAGGCAAATGAAAATGAAGAACCGGAAATGATGGCATCGGAATCGGCTTCCTCTTCTGAATCTGAAATAGCTCAACAAGAAAGCCGTGAACCGGTTACAGCGGAAACAGAGAATCCGGATTCAACTGACGAGGATGAATTCGAATTTGACATCGGGGAAGCAGCTGTTTCTACTGAAGCTCAACCTCCGCAAGCTGAAGAGAAGAATGCAGGCGAACCGTTGGTTGGGGTTTCGCAAGAAGAACCAGATCCCGAAAAGCAGAAATCTGAAGATGTTGCCGCGGTTTCTGAAGAGGATACTTTTGTCGATTCCGAGCCGCTGTTTTCAAAAATTGCCCATGTTTGTCTCAATGTGAAGGATCTTCAGAGGTCAATCGATTATTACACTAAGCTTGGGTTTAGAAAGAAATTCTGTTTTCATAAGAACGGAAATCTGTACGGTATTTATCTGGAGTTCGGTTCTGGGAATTTCATAGAGCTTTTTGAAAACAAGGAGCTTGACCTTGATCTTCCAAATGCCCGCCTGGCCCACTTCTGCCTTGAAACCGATGATATAGAAAAGGCAATGAAGGTTCTGGAATCCAGAGGTGTTGAATTCACAGAAAAGAAACTGGGGTGTGATAACACCTATCAGATCTGGCTCACGGACCCGGACGGCAACAAATTCGAACTTCATCAGTACACGGATAAAAGTTCGCAGATCGTCAAAGGTGATGTTGAAGTAGATTGGTAGATTTCCTTTCGGGTGACAGAAGAAGCCGCGAGAATTCTGTATGGTTCAAGCGGCTTCTTTTATTACTGACTTGCTGGCGTGGTTTCTGACTGAATGCAAACGATTGTCCTACCAGCACTTCCCGGTTTCTTTTTTGATACATTTTCCTTCCGAGCACTGATAGCAGATTTCGTTGGGGAATTTTGACTCGTCATGCATGAGCCGAATGTTCTCCATGGTGGTTTCGGCGATGCCCTCCAGTGCTTCTTTTGTAAAGAATGCCTGATGCGAGGTAATGATCACATTGGGAAATGTCGTAAGTCTGGCCAGTACATCGTCGCTTATCGCTTCAGCCGAGAAATCCTCGAAAAAGTAGTCCCCCTCTTCCTCGTAAACATCAAGTCCCGCCGACCCTATCTTTTTGGACTTGAGTCCTTTGATCAGATCCTGAGTATTGATCAGCTTGCCTCGGCCGGTGTTTATGATCATAACTCCATTTTTCATTTTATCGATGGTATCTGAATTGATCATGTACATATTGTCAGGAGTGAGAGGGCAATGGAGAGTGATTATATCGCTGTTCCGATAGAGCGTTTCCAGATTCACGTATTCCACCTGATGTTTCTGAGCGAATTCTTTATCCGGGTATACATCGAAAGCCAGCACCTTCATACCGAAACCTCTGAGGATTTCTATGGCCACTTTCCCAATCTTGCCGGTTCCCACTACTCCTGCAGTTTTGCCGCTCATGTCAAAACCGAGAAGGCCGCTGAGGGTGAAATTGTTTTCTCTGGTGCGGATATACGCTTTGTGGGTTTTTCGGTTGAGTGTCATCATGAGCGCAACTGCGTGTTCCGCAACAGCATGCGGAGAGTATGCCGGAACGCGCGTTACGTGTATCTTTCCGTAGGCATGCTGCAGATTCACATTGTTGTAGCCGGCACTGCGAAGTGCAAGTTGCCTTGTACCGTTTTCATAGAGCTCATCAAGCATCTGGGGGGTTACTATATCATTCACGAAAACGCATACAACCTCATACCCCGCGGCGAGACGGACCGTGTCGGGGGTGAGGTGAGGGGTGAAGAAGTGAATTTCGTAGTTGTACTTTTCATTTACTCTCTTGAAAAACTCCTTATCATACGGTTTGGCATCAAAAAAAGCAATTTTGACCTTTTTCATATTCTCTCCTTGAGCTGAACAGATGAACTCTCTTTGTGAAATCCTTCTATGAGAAGCAGATATCGTGCCGTTGTTACTCAATCTCTATCTGCGGTAAGACCAAAAAGCAACGTGTCGATCAGATTATGGTTTTTTTCTATGTGCAATTCCGCATCCGATCTGATATCATCGGAGTTTTGAATGAAGGGAGCATCGATAAGCTCGTCGGCACAGTTCGCAAGAAGGTTTTCAATGCTCATTTTTGTGATTTCAGGGTGGAACTGCAGGGCAACCACATGATCGCCATACACAAAACCCTGATTTGGGCATGCCGCACTTGAACCGATCCGCTCAGCACCCCCGGGTATGGAAAATGTGTCTCCGTGCCAGTGGAATGTGCTGAATCGTGAAGGAAATGCGGAAAAAAGCCGGTGTTCCAATATGTTGGGATCTAGTATAACCTGGTGCCACCCGATCTCCTTGTGTTCGTTTCTTTTTACCTCGGCACCCATTACATTCGCAATGAGCTGGGCACCGAGGCATATCCCCACTATTTTTTTGTCCAGATTCAATGCCTGTTCAATCAGCTTTTTCTCCCCAACGAGCCAGGGATATTTCTGTGTTTCGGCCACATTCATCGGTCCTCCCATGATGACCAGCACATCGAAGGAGTGGACATCGGGGATGGTGTGTGGTTTTGAGAGATCGGTGATGCTGGTCTGGAATCCAAGCCTGGCGGCGGCTTTCTGCAGATAGGCCGGAGTCTCGAATGTAACGTTCTGGAGAAAGTGGAGGCGGTACATAGGGAGCCTTTCGGTAATGGGTAACTCTTCAATATAGATAGATCATTTTTGATGTTCAAGGTGGGG
>JBKHHW010000038.1:0-23610 GCA_046538945.1 Chitinispirillaceae bacterium
TTGCGCTTGGAAAGAGCTCCCCTGACCTCAAGCCACACTCCCTCGTTGGGACCGGTTTTGGAGATGTTCAGTCCGCTTTCATCCGAAATGCGTATGTCGCACATCAGAGGAAGAAAGGCGCTTACCTTATTGGTGACAAAAAGACCTGCCTGATCCATAGCTGGGTCAGAGTATCTCGGTCGTATACTGATTCGGGGACCGATGGTGTCCACAAGATCCGTAACCGTCCCGTCAAAGATGATTCCCTTCCTGTAGGCAGTCCCCACAAGTGTATCATTCCAGGCGTAAGCGGTGAGCTTCACCCCTGGAGTATTGAAGGAAAGACTCATCGGCAGACGAACAGCACCCTCGAAAGCTCCATCCGTAACAGGAATATCGACACTGAACACAGACGCACCCGGTATGACATAGGTAGGGTCACTGTAGGTACCCCCGTCCTTTCTCTTCGTGGTATCGGGAGGATTGTAGAGAGTCACCCTGACAAAAGCATCGTCACCGCTGAACCGGGTATCTGTTTGACCGTTATGAGTCACCTCTCCTTTTATCGTGACCTTTTGGAGTGCTTTCAATGTGTCCCGAACCATACCCTTGTCATCCAGCAGAGAAACATTCACCTCACGGTTTCTGTCCACCAGTTTTATGGAAGGGTCACCCAGCAGAGCATACGGTCTGTTGTTGGAGTTTTCATAATTGGATTTGGCGATATTCAGAGCGGCTCCGATAGAGAAATCGCTGGTGGAGTCGAAAAGAGTCCCGTAAAAAACCTTGGCCAGGTCTTCATTGTTTGAAGCATATACCTCCCGAGAGCTCGCAACCGTGGCGATCGCTCCGGCTCTGTGCTGCTTTACCAGAAGAGAAGAAAGGCAGTCATCATCCGGTTTGTCGAATTTGCCTACAGAGCAGGAAAATGCCGATATAAGGGGGTAACGTTTTCTGTTGTACAGCGAAAGGACATCTTCCTTGGTAAACACATATTCATCGGACCACATGTGGTTTGCACCATGCCCGAACCAGTTGACCGCAGCAACCCCGCTGTTTATCTCCTGAATCAGAGCCTCATTTGCTCCGGGTTTCATGAACTGTTCATTGAACTCATATTCGAAGAGATAGATTTTTCTGATATCTAACGACGGTCTGTGCTCCTCCACACGTCTGGCAACTATTTCCGAGGACTCATGATGATCACTTATCGATGGATCCCGGTTTATTTTGTCGAATTCCCCACCCTGCTGATCATCGTCGGCGACCAAAATCACCCTGTTGCGCCAAGAGTCAAACTCGGCCACCTCGGGGTCCTCCATTTCGATCACTTTTTCCACCATGGACAGACCTTCCGATTCGCTTTTCACCGGAAATCTACCTATGAAGTAGTCCCCTTTGTGAATGGAGGCGCTGTCAGGATGCACGGAGACGAAAAAATCCTCTGAACACTTCTCGCTGACATACGCTGTCGGTATGAAATTTGGCGTTCTGGTAGTCACGGATTTGTAATCGTAATGACCTGACCCGAAAAGTGTCACATAGGAAAAGTCCGTCCCGCCGTCCCAGTGTGTGTACACGTAGGCAAGAAAGTTTCTGAGTGCGGCGGGATCGGTGTTCCCACCTGAAAACTGATTGTATATATCTTCTATCAAAACGATTTTCGGTGATACAAAACGCATCTTCTTTTTGTGCTGAGCCAGTTCAAGCGCAGCTGAAAGAAAATCCGAATGGCTGACTATCAGGTAATCAGTGCGGTTGAGAGTGTTTCTGAGATCACGAAGAACAAAAGGTGAATGCGCGTCATACGTTACTTCCTCGAGTGAATCACTTACATCCACAATCTCCTTTTCCTTCAGTACCATGTACCTGACACCCTGCCCCCCCTCATCTGTCCAGCTGTACTCGCCTTCAAAGGCGGCTCCGATCGTGTCTACCAGCGAAACCGTCGTCTCATCGAGCGGAATCCGGAAAATGTACGCAGGATCATCTCCCGTTTTGTTCAGACGGTATTCAATAAGACCAGAACTGTTGTCTGAAAACACTTCCAGTTTTTCTACATCCGGATTGATCTGGAGTCTGCGCCGATACCGAACATGAATGCCGGAAAGCTCGTAATGCCCGTTTCCGCCAGAAGAGCTGTCGAAATAGTTTATTTGAAGCTCGTTGCTGTTCCAATCACTGATTGTGCTCCAGCTGTCTCTGCAGTTGCTGCAGAGTTCCTCTGTGCCCAGAGCGGCACTGACTCCGGTTTTATATGTGGAATACGACCGCTCCAAAAGCACCGATCCGCTGAACTCCTTTTCCAAACCGGGAAGATCCAGATAGATGGAAGTGTCGGATCTGCTCTTGTCAAACTTTCTCCAGGCCCAGTTGGTACCGCCCTCTCTGGATCTGTAGGCCAGAATTCTCGGTTCACGCAGATAGACATTGTTTTCGAAGTATTCGGTAGCCACACCTGCTCCCTCCGGCTGCGCAAACGAGGTCATCTCCATACTTTCGCTCATATTATCAACTGTAAGCCAATATGTGCGGTAGTCATCATAACGGTTCAGACTGAAAGTAAACAGTTTCGAGTACTGATTATATGTCCAGTCACTGACTTCGCTTGTATAGGCGAGAATGTAATCCTCAGGATCAACCGTTCCGTCTTTGTCAGAATCAAACCGCAGCGTGGGAACTTGGGACACACCTAACGGTATGCCTCCCCGGGACGGTACCGCCGGATCAAGTTCGCCCTTCACCGAAGCGTACAGCGCTACAGAGGAGAATTCCACTCCCTCACCGAAAAGGGATATGAGGCGACTCCCGCGAATTTTCACAATCCCGTTTTTCCTGGTGGTGGCTTCGTTCAGATCCTCGCATCCATCACCAACACTGAATCTGTACACTTTGCTGCCGGTCAAAGGGAACTCCTGCCGGGCCGCGGTTTTTGAAAGCACCCGATTGGCACCAACCCACCCCTGAGCCGTCTCGAAGTTTACAAGTAACCTCCGAACCATACGTTCATAATCAGAAGTCGGCTCCCACCGGCGCCCACTGTGCTCTGAAGAAGGAAATTCCAGCGTAATGCGGGCCTTTCTGAGAACCTGCACTCTCCCGTTTCCCAAATTCCTGAAAGGACTGACAATAACCTGCGCCGCCCTGTACTCTCTGAATGAAGAATACAACGGCTCACTTATCCATTCGCCCTCAGCAACGGCAAACCCGTCTTCTGTATTCTGCTCTTTGAGAGGATTTGCTATCCGCAGAGCGGCAACCTCCTCGGCCACTATACTTGCCCGGACATTTCCCCCGGAGGGTATTCCCGCGAACATGGAGAACCCGGGCAGAAGTGCCGCACCGGATTCACCCACGGTAACATTTGACTGATCAAAAGAGAGAAGAGTCCGTGTTCCGGAAGAATTGTCAACCGACAACGTGTCATAATCATCCAAGTGCCACTGCAGCACAACCCGCTCCGGACTGCTTTCGATAACTTCGACCGGAGTAGCTTCAACTAGACAAAACGGCAATACCAAAAAAAGAAAAACTGTTCTGAAATTCATAAAATTCAACTCATATGAAACATGTGAAATCACTTAAGAGCCCTGTAACCTCACTCCAGCAGAAGCTTGCGGATCCCATCGGACTTTCTTTTTATGTAGGCTAACTGTGTTTCAACTACGCACTGCTCACCGTCACACAAAGCGCTTGCGGGATCGTGATGAGTCTCAACCAGCAGCCCATCGGCTCCGGCGGCAACCGCCGCAAGTGAGACCCCCGGGACACTGTTTCTGTAACCGGCGGAATGGGAAGGATCAAACACCACAGGAAGGTTGGACTCCCTCTTGAGCACCGTTACAGCTCCGATATCGGGTGTGAAACGCTGAAACTTCTCCTCCTCGAAGGTGCGGATACCCCTGAGACAGAGAATCACGTTGGGGTTGCCGTTTGAAACTATGTATTCGGCGGCCAGAAGAAAATCCTTCAGAGTAGAGGAATCCCCCCGCTTAAGAAGAATCGGCTTTTTGCTGTCCCTGGTGAGAATTCCGAGCTCCTGGAGAAAGCCATACGATTTCATGTTGCGGGCACCGACCTGGATTATGTCCGCATACTCGATAACGTTTTCGAGAACATTGCGCTTCTCCTTGACCCCATCCGGACCTACATGTCGATGAAGTCCAGTCGCCTCGGTAACAACCCTGAGTCCGAACTTCTCCCTCACTCTTGCGAGGAGCTTCAGCCCCTCAAGACCCATACCCTGAAAGCTGTAGGGTGAGGTCCTGGGCTTATAAGCTCCACCCCTTATTATCCCTATTCCCATAGATGCCACGTAGGCTCCTATGGTCATCATCTGCTGCTCGGATTCCAGCGAACAGGGACCGGCCATAATGGTAAGGTCCCTTCCACCGATCTCCAGATCACCCACGGAAACCACCTTGGAAACCGAGGAGTACTCCCTTGAGACCAGCTTATAGGGTTTGGAAATGCGGATCACCTTGTCCACCCCTTCCAACTCGCTGAAGTAGCTTTCCTCCATACCGGACAAATCGCCCAGAATGCCGATCACATCGATTCCGGTCGAGCCATGAATGATTTCGTAGCCGAAACCTGCATCCGTGATTTTCTGAAAAACACGCTTCTCCTGCTCAGGAGTTGCCTGTTTCGCCATGTGAATTATCATTGAAATACCCTCTTTCTATGTATAGAAATATAATACCAGCCCTACTTTAGACCCTAAAGATAGTATAAAGAAGAACTTACGGAAGAATTCCGTCGAGGACACCATAACGCCACACCGGAGGAGAGTTGCTGATTCAGCACAGTTTCACCTCCAGGGCAGTAACGCAAGCCCCGGTTTTTCCCGAAAGGGATCTGACGTGCACACCTAAACACAGAAGGGAAGACCGCATCCGGCCCTCCCTTTAAAACAAACCCCTCAGAGCTAAAACACTCAGAATTTTCTTTTGGACAGTATTCCGAAAGAATTCGCACTCACCAGATCATAAATTCTGGTAGAAAACTCCTTCATCGAAAAACCCTGAGACGCTTTTTTCTTTTTGCTACACCTCTTATGAAACTCATGCAGCCGCTTTGCCTGGAGCACAAAAGCTTCCATATTGGCTTCGATCAGCTGAGGGAACGGACTTCCGTCGGTTTCCATGGCCAGAAAGGGAAACTCGCCTATTTCCTCGTAGTCGTAAGCCCTCTCCTTCCACCCGGGAATCCTGGACTTGCCGATCACGTTCATCTCTTTTTTGAGAATCGATTCCGCAACCCTTGAAGGCATGCAGCCGAAGGGCCCGATCGAAATGATCCCGCATGAGTCGTTGAGAATCTCTCTGAGCCCCAGGCCGACAGTGAGAATCGCTTCACCCCTGAAATTCACATTTATCAGATGAGTGGCCGAATAGATAGTCTTCTCCACCTCGATCATTTCAAAATGATACAGCCCGCTTTCGGCCAAAATGGATTTGATTCTGCGCTCCCACCACTCCTGCAGCTGGGAGGTGAGCTTGATCTTGAACTGATCCTTGAACTCGAACTCCCTTTCGCCCAGTTTTGCGTTCAGAACAAAATTACTGTAGCATAAATATTCGCTGATCGGGGCAACCCTCACCATAAAACCGCGTTGTTCCAGATAGTCGACAATGTTTTTGCGGGAGAATTCATCCCTTCTCACGAAAATTTCCCCGATAAGAGAAATAACGGGCAGATCGGATGGGTTCTTCTTGAGAGGGATTTCAGAAAGTCTTCTGGCGATTATGGAAAGCAGGGTGGAGATCCGGGTCGATAGCTTACCTTCAAAGAAACGGATCAGTTCCATCCAGCACTCTTCCAATATTTCAAGAGCCTTTTCCCTGTCCACGGCAGCTACAGAAAGCGTACTCCTGATATCCCCGAACACGTCCGAAACCACTATACCCTGCCAGGCTTTCAGTAGGTTTCGGCTGCCCATGCCGGCGTAGCCGTTCTCATCAGTCATGGTCAGAACCGCCGCATTGGGGATCTTCTGGGTTTCAATGAGCTGTCCCACAGACCTTCCGTACTGTCCCAGTCTGCAGGGTCCCCCTCCGGTGGCCATGAAGAAAAGAGAAATTTTGTTCTTGTCTGTGCGGTTTTTCAGATAATTCAGATAGGAACCGGTGGTTACGATGTAGGGCAGACATTCTTTACAGCTGGTATTTTTCCGCCCCAGGTTCAGAATATCCTTGTCAGCCACGGGCAACGCACGGGCATCTATGCCCATATTTCTGAAAACAGCCGCGGCCGCTTCGGTGCCGTAACGCCCCATCGAAGGAATCAGAAGCTCCACCCTGGGATCCTGGAGGCTGTAGGTTTTGCCATCCGAAGCGACCACCGTGATCTGTTTTCCATCCACCACCCGCGCGGGGACAAAAGAGGTATCCTCAGGAGGAAGATTCTTGTATATGCGAAGATAGCTCTGCATTATATCCGTTGCAGCCTCGATGCGGGTATCGATACCCGCATCGGCCGTATGCTGATCAAGCTCCAAAGTGAGCGAAGGCTTTGACTTCATCAGATGACGGAAATACTTCAGTACAAAGGAATCCGGACCGCAGGAGAAGTTGGTTATGAATACACCGAAGAGGTTTTCCTTGCCTTTGACAAACTGGGCGGCTTTCATGATTTTCTGACCCATTGCCCAGTACATCTGCTTATCCACCTCGTAGTCGGCGGCGGGAAGCATATCGTAGGGAATCACTATATAGCCCCTTGAAGCCGCTTTATGCGGGATACCCATGTTTGCATCGGAAGCGAAAGTGTTGTAGGGCCGACCGAACATGACCAAACCGAAGGTGTCCTTGTGAGAATCGAGATATTCAAGAGCCTTTCTTCCGTAATTCTGCAGTTCCCTTTCAAAAGCGCGCTGTCTGCTGCAGGCTTTCCTGAATGCCTCTTTAGCCCTCTTCTCAGTCACTCCCATTGCCACCGCCATTTCCAAAAGAGCATCCTCGGCCCGTTCAAAACGGGAATCCATGCGCAGAACCGGTGACAGCAGCACGGTCGGCGACTGCTCGATTTCTTTACGAAAAGTAGTTTTCAGATAGTAAGGCTCTCCCTGCACGAACACACATGTCTTGCTGTAGGTGGGAACGTTGGGAACGGGTATCTGGGAAACCTGGGGAAGAAAAATGTAGTCGAGTTTCTTTTTCAGCAGATTAAGAAAACTCCCGTGAGTGATTTCCGCTGGAAGACAGAACGCCGCCTCTATGCGTGAAATGCCCTCGGGATCGATTTCATCAGACAAAGTCACCCTGAATCCCATTTCGTGGAAAAAATTGGAATACAGAGGATAAAAAGCATGGGTGAGAAACGATTTCATGATACCCACGGTTCTGGTGGGCTTGTCCTGCTCTTCCGTTATGTGCTCATCTCTGACTCCGAATTCTTCGAACAGAAGGTGATTACGTATTGCAACGAAATCGAATTCCTTTACATCCACCTCCTTGTGAAGCCGCATGTTGTAATATTTGTTGCAGACCCCACCGAAAGGATACATTTTTCCGTTTACTTTGATCCGGGCGATCTCGCATTTGCGGTCGCACTTCTCCTTACCGCCGGCGCAGACGAAACTGCCCTCGCGTCTGGCTTCACGCCCCACAAGTTCGTTCAGGGTAAATTTCTGAGGTGAAGCTATTTTCAGATCGATGCGGTTTGAAGTTTCAAGTGCCACACCGAAAGCACCCATAAGCCCCGGTTCCGGCGGAACGATAATCTCATGCTGCATCAGGGAAGCCATTGCAACCGGAACGGCTTTGTTGTAGCAAACTCCGCCCTGCATAAATATTTTTCTGCCGACGGGCCGTGACCCTTTCACCCGGTTGAGATAATTCATGCAGATGGAGTAGACCAAGCCGGCAAGAATGTCATTTTTGCCGATCCCCTCCTGACCTGCCACTTTGATGTCACTTGATATAAAGGCGGAACACTGATCGGTGAAATTAGGCGGGGAAACACCTTTTAGAGCCCGTTCGCCGATTTGTTCCGTGAGTACGTTGAGCGACTCGCGCGCCGACTCCTCTAAAAACGAACCGGTCCCTGCACTGCAGGCCTCGTTCATGGCGTAATCAGAGGGCACCCCCCCGGTCAGGAAGGTGTACTTGGCATCCTGTCCCCCGATTTCAAAGATCGTGTCGACGTCCTTGTCGAAATATGCCGCAGCAGTGGCGTGGGCAATGATTTCGTTTATCACATTGTCGGTCAAGGCGTGAAGCGCCGCTATCTGCCGTCCGGAACCGGTTACACCCAAACCGATTATGTCCAGTTCCGTATCACCCACCTGTTCAAGAATCGCTTTGTAGCAGTTCCGGGATGCCTGAATGGGATCTCCGTTGGTGCGCAGGTAAACCGAAGCCACCATGGCCGTATCTTTCCTGCGCATCAGCACCGCTTTAGTGGTGGTGGACCCCACATCCAGACCCAGGATACACTCATCACCCTGTCTTGCTTTGTCCTTTTTGACCTCTTTAAAGGATACCAGGTCAAGAGCATCATTGAGCGCTGCATGCCTTCCAAACGATGTAGGGGCATCGTGAATAGCCGAGTGATGATCCTCAGGCAATGCGACACACTCGTTTTCCGCTGCCCAGAGTGCCGCTCCGAAAGCCTCAAACACAGCGGCCGTCGGAAGCACATCCAGTTTGCCGAAACGATCCTCGAGAATGTTGACCATAGCGGTGTTGAGCGATCCTCCACCGATCAGGGCAGCCCGGTCGCTGCTCATGTCCTTCACCAGTTCACTTATCTTGTCGGCCATCATAAGGCAGAGGCCCGCAGCAATGTTCTCCCGCGGCTCCCCTTTGTTCAGCGCATGTGTGCAGTCGCTTTTACAGAACACGCTGCAGCGGCCCGCGATTCTGTGCGGAGTTCCCTTCCTGGCAAGCTCCACCGCCTCCTCCAGCTCAAGCCCCATTCGGCGGATCTGCTGAAGGAAGAACTCGCCCGTTCCGCTCGCACACTTGTTTCCTGAGTGCACGGAACTTATTCCCCCGCTGGGATTGATCACGTACACCAGCTGGGTTTCCCCCCCGGAGCTGATCACCAGTTCCGGAAACTCCTCTCCATTATAATGCTCCCTCAGAGCATACTCCACAGCTTCCGGCTCGGAAATGCTGGAGAGATCGACATTGGCACGGAAGGCACGGCCGGTTACGGCAATTCTGTCAATATCAGCATGATCCTTGCGCAGCAGATCGAGAATGATCTGTTTGGGATCTCCTTCATGGGCAATACGGCCACTCGATTCGATTCTCTTTTCATTCCCGTCCACATCGAGTTTGACATACTGAATAGTTGTGGCTCCAAAACAGACGCCAAGTGTCTTCATAACGGCTCCATTCATATAGTAATTGTCAAAATCAGCTTATCAATAGCAAACGACACATCTGAATTCACAACAGCCCTGAACTGAAAACGAATCATCGGAAGCAAACATCAAAACAGGTTCCTGTACCTGCGCGGTCGCAAATAAGGTGAACACTGCAAAATAAATGTTGAACAGCACAAAGATTCCATAATTCGCGGAAAAAACGGCTGACCGGACACATTTTTCCAGCAAGCCACATGCCTAAAATATTCTGATTGGCGGATATTATCTTAACAGGGAAGCTTCAGAATGTGGCGCTTTATCAATATATAAGTTATCAAGAGACAATGCAATCGTTGAGGAGTTTAATGTACAACAGCAGTGATAAAGGATCTGTTGAGAAGTACTCGTCGGCTGTCACCCTTTCAGACATGGAGGTGTTCATCTTTCCGGAACTGATGTACTCTCTCTTTCTTGCCAATATCATGTCATCCCGACTCTGGGAATGGAAAGAGGACCCCTGGTTCTCCAAGCTGGGCAAGATGAACAGCATGAAACGCATCCAGCGTCTCAAACAGTACATTATGGATCATTTCTCCTTCAATCTGGATCTGGACACCTGGGGTCTTACCACAAAAGAAAAGGAGCTCTCCAGATTTTCCGATCTCATAGATAAAAGAATCCTGGCCGAAAGCAACGCTCTTTTCGGTTACGAAGGTGATAAATACTACTTCGATATAGATATAAGAAGACATTTCGGTCTGGACAAGTACTCCTCAGATGTCATCCCTTACTGGAAAACCGAAACGCTGGAGGCAATGGAGGCGTTCCGTTTCAGAGAAGGTTACCCCCATGGTGCAGGAGAATGTGTGTCACTGGCTGCACTGTACGCTTCGGCGGCATTTGCCATCGCAGGTATACCTCTGGAGGACATATTCATGATGGCGACCCCTCTTCACTCTCAGAATTTTCTGGATATCGGCGATGGGGTGATCACCAACAACCGGCGTATTGTAACCAAGACCATGTGGTTCAACGGAACGGAGCTTTCGGCCAAGGCACGCAGAGCTCTGGAAAATGAGCGGGTCACTATCGTGACCCATAACACGGGATATATCCATACTCTTTACAACGAAGCCACGATTCATCCAAACCACTACGGGCGGTTCCGTGAAAAGCTGAAAAGATTTCTAAGATGCGAGATCACCTATGAAATCCTGGCCAACTTTCTGAGGCAGAACAGCAGGCTCCAGCACTGTTTTCAACTGGCTCATCTGTGCTGCGGAAAGCCCCGCTACATCGAAGCGGAGAAAGTATACAGCTACGAACACTCGAGCAAATTCCGGGTGGGTGACAGAACCCAGTCCAATCTCCTCCACGAAATCGAAGAGGACGAATACTATACCGAACCTCGCCCCAACAGAGTCATACTGAGTGAACTGGAAAATTTTCTGAGAAGCAATGAAGTGCGTTTCGACCGGCCGGGCACACTTGACAATCTAAAACAGCAGCTTCCGCAAAGCTGTTTCAATGTAGAGGCAGTCATACGGGATCTGATCTCATTCTGCCGGACCACTCCCCGCCTGCCAGACGAAAACGCAAAACTGTTCCAGACGTCCGATCCGATCAGTCTTGAAGGTGTTCGGAGTGCTGCGGAGGCATACTCAGTGTTAAAGGGATTAAGAGACAACGAGACGGTGGATCTGGCGTTCATGGCATACAGAGACCTCGCCAGTTCGCCGTGGAAGCCGTTTCTGAAAGCTGCAATGGAAAGAAACCCGGTTTGTCTGCAGGGGACAAGCGATCTGGATATCGAACAGTCCTATACTCTGCTTTCAGAAATGGACAGCCATTCCATCTATTCAGAATGCACCCGTCTGGCACAGCCAGACGAGGTCTGGAACTACAGCAGAGGCGACGGTCTGGAGAAGGCGATATGCCTTCTGAGCCTTTACAAAAACAGGTATGCCGATGAGAAAACGAGCCTTGAAACAGATCAGAAAAACGTGAAAATCACATGTGGCAAAAAGGAATTCGTCTTCCCCACGACCAAACGACTGGACTCTCCTTCAAAGCATGACTGGCAGTTTTAAAGGTCTCAACCGCTGTTTTTAACCGTAAATTCCACCGAAAAAGCGGTTTCGAACCATTTTTTTTGCATTTTGTATTGTACAAACCACAAAAAAATATTATACTAACGCTAGTATAGTCATTCCTTTTCTCATTGCATCAAAAAAGGAGTTTTCATGGCAGGAAAGAGCCTGACCCAATCTCAAGTGATCCAGAAGCTTTCTGAAAAGGAACAGCTTCCCAAAAAGCAGGTCAAGTCATTTCTGGACAACCTTTCTGAATTGGCTTATCAGGAAGCCAAAAACGGATTCGTCGTCCCCGGTCTGGGAAAACTGGTACTTGTGAAACGCAAGGCCAGAAAAGGCAGAAATCCCGCCACAGGCGAAACAATCAAAATTCCTGCTAAGAAAGCAATCAAATTCAAAATCGCCAAAGCCGCAAAAGATGCCATTCTGGGCGGTACTGCCGCTAAGAAAACTGCTGTCAAAAAAACTGCTACTAAAAAAACCGTTGCCAAGAAAACAGCAGCGAAAAAGACCACTGCCAAGAAAACAGCTAAAAAAGCTGTGAAGAAGGCTGCCAAGAAGAAGTAAATCTGTTCTGAAACGAATGTATCCAAACGGGATTCACTTGTGAATCCCGTTTTTTTTACTCCGAAACCTTCTTGGTTCTCTGCACTTTTCCGCAAACACCTTCATATCTCCGGGTAAATCAGCACGGATAACGGTTCTCGTTCCCGTGTGAGGATGTAGAAACGAAAGTGACTCGCAGTGCAGAGCTTGACGGGAAATGTCCGGGCTTTCGCAGCAGTAACCCCTGTTGCCATTGGCAAGATATTCCTCTGCACTCATTCCATACAGTCTGTCACCTGCAATAGGAAAGCCGATGGATGAAAGGTGCACCCGCAGCTGATGAGTACGTCCGGTAACGGGAACCAGCTCCAGAAAAGAATGCTCATCACCGCAGGGCTCAGCATGTTCAATACGGGTGATTGCAGGCTTCCCGCTCTTGTGCACCCTGTGTCTGTACTGAATTCCGGAGCTGCAGTCTTTGGCGATGGGACAATCTATGACATACGGTGTTTCGATATCGAAGCTGCCCCGTACAACAGCCTTGTAACGTTTCTCAACCAGTCCTTCCAAAAACAGTTTTCCGAAAACTGAACTCTGGGTCGAGTCCTTGGCCACAATAACGGTACCGGAAGTTTCTCTGTCAAGCCGATGAACGATATGAGATTCGGGAAAGGGCGGGTCATGGACAAAACGAAGATGATAAATGAGATTGTTGCGGAAACACTTTCCGGCCCTGTGCACGAGAAGATTTCCGGGTTTGCAGATACCGAGAATCCACTCATCCTCATATACTATTCTGTAGGACAGATCAGCTTCCGGTTCCCTGAATTCGCCTGCATCATATGACACAGTATCCCCCCGCCTGACACAGTCACCGGGACCGCAGAGCCGGCCGTTTATAAAAATTTTATTCTGATTGATTTTTTCCTGCCACTCCTCAAGACTGTAGTAGGTGAATCTCCTGGCAAGATAAACCGCTGCAGATGTGCCTGCGGGAGTGTTACAGGGGACAGTTGAGGAAAATATCATAATTCATTGATATAGAGAGGTTTCGACCCGGTACAAGTGTGATTGAGATAATTGATGATGATTACCTCGGTAAGCTTGTTAGGGTCTATATTTATTATCAGTCTGTCGATATAGCGCCGGGCGATAAACAACCCCCGACCGTGAGAATCAAACAGACCCAATGGATACCCCCGTTCATCCTGAGCTATCTGACGGTGAAGCCAGTAGAGGACATCCTGCTTTTTAAGCCGCCCCCCTCTGTCCACAACTGACACTGCATACTTTTCAGTATCAGCCGCAACGGAAACCTCCACCGCTGTTTCATCAGAAAGTTCGAAATTGTGATCCCATTCCTCTTTGTTTTCTGCAGATTCATTCATTACTCCGTAAAAAATGGCATTTGTCAGAAGTTCGACAATAACCAGTTCCAGACGTTTCACACGTTGGGAATCGTTGAGAAAGGAAACAATCTTCTGAGCATCCTGTTCCAGATGATTTGAACGGAATATGTTCATACGATGAACAGGAGTATTCCGGGTGAAATGACGTTCAAGACCGAAAATCGTACCCCCGAGAAGATTGTGGAGTACTGTTGAAAGCTCAGAAAAATTGAACGGTGTTGTTTTCACGAAAATGTTGCCTATATCATGATGCTGCGCCAGATCCAGGTAGTCTTCGACATTATATGCGGTGATGAGCACTCTTTTGATATCAGGGTACCTTTCTTTCACCTCCCTTAAAAGGTCAAAACCCTTCATCCCGGGCATATTGATATCCGAAAGGACGAGATCGAAACTGTTCTTTTCAAGGATTTCCAAAGCTTCCTGCCCACAGCAGGCACACTGAATCCTGTACCCCTCATCTTCGGTTAAATAATCCGAGATAAGCTCCCTCACCTCCGGTTCGTCGTCTACAAGCAGAATGCTATATCTGTTCTGTTCCATACGGAAAACACCTTGCCCACTGAAACTTAGAAAAAAAAACGGCAGATGAAACATCAATGAAGTATTTTGTATCGTTGTCTATCCCAATGCATAAATTCCTGTTTAGAAACATCACAGAACTGTTCCGGAAAAGGGCTATGAAAAACAAAAAGCTTTTTCCCGGTTTCCACTACTGGCTGAGTCTGCCCGGAGTACTCGCCTTTTCAGGACTGTGCTGCGGAATAAGCATATCCAAACACCTTCTAACAGATGAAATGCTGGAATCACTGGCATCATTTTACACCATTTCTCTTTTCTTGACAACTTTTTTGTGCTTCTGCACAGGTATTTTGTGCCGCAAACCTATACTCAGGTTCCTCTTTTTCACTATTGCAGGCTCCGCACTCTTTACCGGATCGGAACTGAACTACTCATCCTTCTGCAGGGAGATCAGAGCGGCATCTTTCCCAGACCGGGAAATTGTGCTGTTTGGAGAAATAAGCAGCCCGATAGCTCAGAAAAAAACATACAATCAATTCAGTTTCAAAATCATGATGGCGCACGACCCGGAAGCGGATATGCTGCTCAAAGGCAAAGTCCTTACGTGCACAAGTAAAAAACCTGTTCCCCCCTGCGGCAAATTCAGAATTAAAGGATTATTCAAACTGCCCAATTCCCCTGTAGGGCCGTTCGGCTTCAACGAACGCGAGTACTTAAGGACCCGCAACATCTGGGGAAAGCTGATTGTCCTGCAGATCTATCCTGCCATAAATTCAAAAAAGTTTTCATCTGCCTTATTGGGACACAAACTCCGAAGCAGTGTTCACAGTACAATAAACAAAATCGACAACAGAGACGTGAAAAGCATTTTCCATGCTGCGTTTCTGGGCGAAAGAGAACATCTATCCGGATCACTCAAAGACAGTTTCCGCAAAGCCGGCATATTTCACCTTCTGGCCATTTCCGGTTTCCATGCCGGGCTACTCTTCACCGCCTTTTTCGCCTGCTTTAAACTCCTGAAACTGCCTTCAAACACCTGCATGCTTCTGGCGCTGGCAGTCCTATGGGCATATCTTTTCTTCATAGGCTTCATCCCCTCCCTCTTCAGAGCCACCGTAATGGCGTCATTCATCTGCATGTCACTTCTGATTGGGAAAAAGAACCACATCCTTCACTCGTTGAGTTTAGCAGGCGCCTTCTGGCTATTGATGTTCCCACACAGCCTGTTCGAACCCGGTTTTCAACTCTCTTTTGCCGCAACAGCGGGAATCATTCTGCTCCATCCGGTTCTCGATGAACTCACCCCCAGACCTCAAAACGAAACTGCCGCATTCCTGCTGCAGGCTCTCTTCTCCTCCATCTGGGTTTCCACTGCAGGATTTCTCTTCACTGCACCTGTTCTCCTTTACCACTTCGGAACCGTTTCTCTTTTCGGCATTCTGTTCAACACTGTAGCGATTCTCCTTATGACTGTAGCCATGTGGCTGTTCTTCATCGCTCTCGCCTGTGATCTTCTGCTTCCGTTCATAGCAGACATTCTTATCAATATAGCCGAACTATCACTGTCCGCCCTCATTTATTCAAGCCACCTGAGTGAATCCGTTCCCTTCAGCGAACTAGCCCTGAAAGCACCGACCGCGATCCATATCATTACTGCAGCCCTATTCACATTGGGACTCTGCGCCGTAGCGAAAGAACGCCGCATCTTCTATATATCACATACAGGTGGTGCCATGATTCTCGTTTTCATTCTTCTTCACCTACAAATGAGTAAACCCCAAAGTGTTGAACTGCTGCAGCTTTACCAGAAAAAAACAGTTCTCAATGCCATTCTGCTTCCCGACAGAAGTGTCTGGGTCGTAGGCGGCGGAACACAAAAAGAAGTCAACCGGATCTGTGATCAGGGAATTAAACCCTGGCTTCACCACAAAAGATCGAAAGACGAAATTCTCCTCATAATCAACACGGATACAGGAAATGCCGGCTACAGTTCACCGGCACTTCACCACTCAGAGCTTCCCACACCCAAAAGTACTCTGAACAGTTCATGCCGCCAACATTTCACCCCTCCCTTCATACTGGCAACTCCTGATGACTGCAGCCTGTCTGTTCTAAACAGGGCAAAAGACTGCTTCTCACTGTTTCTCAATGTGAACGGCATCACTAAAAAACTACCGATGAAACCGCGAAAATCAGTTTCAGAATCTAATGAGACTGCAGCATATGCGATAACGAAAATGGAAGCGAAGAAAACAAAACAAGACTAATGTTCAAAATCATTTCTGCCCTTTATATATTTAAACAGATTAGAGTACTTATAATACCTGAAAAAAGCGATCGAAATAATGAAAACATCAACAGATAAACTGCTCAACTGGCATATCATCAAACTTGAGGGCAAATTCGTCGTCAAACAACTGATGCAGATAAGAAACATACTCACAAGCATTGAGGAAATTGAAAAATCCCCCAGAATAGCTTTTGATCTCTCAAAAACAAGCTATCTGGATTCCAGCGCTATCACGGCCATGCTGAATCTGCGCAAACGGCTGCTTCCCAAAAATGGCAAGTTCGTTGTTTTCGGCCCAAATGAAGACGTCCTGGATATTCTATCCATTGTAGGTTTTGATAAACTGATACCCATCTATTCCTCATATGAATCCTTCAAAAAAGCGACACTCGGGGCATAGGAATTGAAACTGATACCGATTCTTATTTCGGTTCTACTGTCTGTACCTCTTGGATGCAACTCCAAAAGAGAAACTGAAACACCGAGCCGGTTCCTTGACTACTGGTCCACAGGTGCTCTTCACCATATAGCGGATAAGGAATGCAAGCCCTTTTCAGAAAAAATCATCTCGGATGTGATTGACTCAATCAGAAGTTCTTCGAGTTATGAAGATCATTCCATACGTCTCAGCGATTCTGATGGAGTTCAGTATACCTTGGGACTGGGTCTTCCTGAAATTCACAAAACCGGACAGTCCTTCCCTCTGATCATTTATCTTCACGGCGGAGTCAGAACTGACGTGAGCACAAAGGGCGAATCTGCCTATAAAATGCTGGACGGATTGAGAGACAGTCTGGATCTCATACTGGCAAGCCCGTCAGCCAACCATTTCGCCCCATGGTGGAGTAAACGGGGTCTGAACAGAATCCTGCAGACCATCCGTTATGTAACCACCCATTACCCTGTGGATGAGAACAGAATTTTTTTGGCCGGCGTAAGCGACGGGGCAACCGGGTGCTATGCAGCGGCGAATTGCATAAACGGCCCGTTTGCAGGTTTCTTCGCCATTTCCGGTTACGGCGGCATGCTTCCCAGCCTGGGAATGCAGTTATCAGTCAATAATCTGAAAAAAAGGCCTGTCTACAATATTCAAGGCGGCAAAGACCGGCTTTACCCCTCGCATCTGGTTGACAGATTCCTGAGCCATCTCCAGTCCCGGGGTGTACAGATCACCAGTAAAGTATACCGGGAGGAGGATCACGGGTTCGATTACAGGGAAAAGGAGTTTCCGGCAATCGCAGAGAGGATCCGGTCCTGGTCCAGACCGCAGAAGCGGGACTTACGGTGGGAAATCGTCCCGGGAGTACCCAATGTACCGAATCAGATAATCAGCTACCAACCCGCAGATAAAAAAACAGAATACCGTATCAGGGCGACTTTCGAAAACGACACCATCAGAATCGATTCACGCAATCTGTCTTCCGTCTCTTTTCTTGCTCCCCCGAATCGGATCCTGGTGGCACACGATTCGCGGAAAAAACCGTTTACCGTATCCGAAACGCCAGCAGAGCACTCTGCTGTCCTGTTTTACAGCCTCGGGCCGATCGGAAACAATTCTCTTTACACCATTCATTTCAGGAGGTAAGCAATGGCTTCGGTGATTACAGTACTGGCTGAAGGTTTTGAGGAAGTAGAAGCGGTCACCTGCATCGACCTGCTCCGACGAGCACATATTGAGGTTACTGTACTGGGGCTTGACTCTCTTGAGATCAGGGGAGCTCACAATATCTGGATCAGAACAGACATGCAGCTGAAGGATTTTTCCAGCCAGTTCGATGCGCTTGTGCTGCCCGGAGGAATGCCCGGCACGAACAATCTCGCCTCGTCCGACACCCTGCGGGATCTGATTAAAAAATCACACTCGGAGGGGAAGATCTGTGCAGCAATCTGTGCAGCGCCAACCGTTCTGGGAAGAGCGGGTATTCTGACCGGTAAGAAAGTCGCCTGTTATCCCGGTTTCGAAGACCGCCTGATGGGTGGAGAACCTGTCAAAGATCAGGTGGTGGTCGATGGAAATATCATAACCAGCCGCGGGGTCGGAACTTCAATTCCTTTCGCACTTGAACTCATCAGCAGGTTACAGGGAAAGGAAGCCGCCACTACGGTCAGCTCGGCGATTCTGCATTCCTCCTAAGCAGCTCCCTGAAAAAAGGAGGGTATCCATGCGCTGCATACGGTTGTCTACCTCTTTGCAGCCATGAATGCCAGGACTGGCAAGTTACTTTTCTCGGAACCATTTGAGCATCCGCAAGCTAGGATTTATTTTACATTCTTCTTTGAAAATTCAGTTTGAACTTTTTTCAATTCGCACACTATGAAAAAAACAGTACTCCACCAACAGCACCTGACTCTTGGGGCTAAAATGGCTCCGTTCGGCGGCTACGATATGCCTATTCAGTATGAAGGCATAATCAAGGAACATACGGCGACCCGTTCTAAAGCAGCGATTTTCGACACCTGTCACATGGGTGAATTCATTATCGAAGGGGAAACGGCCGTGGAGGATCTCGAACGGCTTCTGAGCTGCAATGTCGACGACCTCAAAACCGGATCCTGCAGATACGGTTTCCTGTGTAATGAACAGGGCGGAGTTCTGGATGACCAGATCCTCTACAGACTCCAAAATCAGAAATTCATGATGGTTGTGAATGCAGCAAACGAAGAAGGCGATTTTGAGTGGATCCGGTCCAGAGTGTCTTCGTCAACAGTACTGGAGAACATTTCCCGGAAGACCGCAAAGATAGATGTGCAAGGCCCCCGCGCCCCTGGAATCATTCAAAAACTCTTGAGTGACCCTGTTAATGATCTGAAATTCTACAGATTCATGCATAACAGCTACAAAAACACCCAGATACTGATCAGCCGCACCGGCTATACCGGCGAAATCGGCTTTGAGATCTACTGCAGCCGCGAATCGGCTCTCGATTTCTGGAATGACTGCCTGCGGGAAGGGGCAACTCCTGCAGGGCTCGGAGCACGGGATACCCTCAGGCTTGAAATGGGATTCCCTCTCTACGGACATGAGCTGGACAGCAGAAGAAACGCGGCTGAATCAGGATTCAAAAGGGCCATTTCAAGCCGCAAACAGTTCATCGGCTCACAATATGTTCTGAACGAAACTGCGCAAAAACAGGTTCTCAGGGGTATTAGAATCGACGGTAGAAGGGCCGCCCGTCACGGCGACTCTATTCTGAGTGCAAAAGGAGAAACGGTCGGAGTGATCACAAGCGGCAGTTTTTCCCCTACACTCGAATGCGCCATCGCAATGGGATACATGAATATAGAAAGCAGCGAAATAGGTACAGAGGTCAGCATCCGGCTGGGAAGAGGTACTGTTTCCGGTATTGTTACCGAACTTCCCTTCTATAAAGAGTCAACTGCCCGGGCTGACATACGTAATTTTCTCGAATAGCAGAAACAGACACTTGGTGAAACGTTTTACAAAGGAGTTCATATGACACCCAATGACCGCAAGTATTCCAAAACGCACGAATGGGTACTGCTGGAGGGCGAAAACGCCAGAATCGGAATAACCGAGCACGCCCAGGACAGCCTCGGAGACATCACCTTTGTAGAGCTGCCCCAGGTCGGCAAAGCTGTCTCAAGAGGTGCTGAGGCGGGAGTTATCGAGTCGGTGAAGGCCGCAAGCGACATCTTCTCCCCCATCTCAGGAGAAGTCGTGGAAATCAATGACACGCTGGAATCGGCTCCGGAAGAAATCAACAAGGATCCCTTCGGCAGCGGATGGCTCTTCACGGTGAAGATCTCCGACAAATCAGAACTCGATGATATGATGGACTCAGAAGAGTATGAAAAGTTTTTGGAGACAATCTGAATGAGCTATATAGCGAACACTCCCGAACAACAACGGGAAATGCTTGAGCGCTGCGGTCTGTCCTCCATTGACGACCTGTTTGCAGATATACCTCTGAGTCTGGCTCCGCGCAGTTTTTCTCTTCCGGAAGGCAAATCGGAGCTTGAGGTGCTTGCACACTGCGAAAAGCTTTCGCGGCAAAACTACTCGCACCTGACATCATTTCTGGGCGGCGGCTTTTATGATCACTTCATCCCAGCAGCAGTGGATGCCCTGAGTGAGAGAAGTGAATTCTACACCGCCTATACCCCTTATCAGCCGGAACTGTCTCAGGGTACTCTGCAGGCAACATACGAATACCAGACCCATATCTGCAGGCTCACCGGAATGGATGTATCCAACGCATCACTTTACGACGGAGGAACAGCCCTTTATGAAGCCTGCCAGATGGCTCTGAACGCAACCGGTCGACCCAAAGTGATCATCGACGGTGGTGTCAACCCCATCTACCGCAAGATGCTTTATTCCTACACCGCAAATCTGAATATCGAACTGGTGGAAATCGATGTGTCCCACGGCCAGAGCGACAGAGAAAATCTGTTCGCACAGCTTGACCAAAAAACTGCGGTTGTCGTCCTCCAGAACCCCAACTTTTTCGGCGTTATCGATGACCATTCCGATGTCGCGCAGAGGTGCGCTTCTCTGGGAATTCTCACAGTTCAATCCGTATATCCCATCGCAATGGCACTTCTGAAAAGCCCAGGCGAACAGGGCATCGATATCGCAACGGGAGAAGGACAGTCACTTGGAATTCCCCTTTCCTTCGGAGGACCATACCTGGGGTTCATGGCCACACGGAAGAAACTGGTGCGGAAAATGCCGGGACGCATTGTAGCCAAAACGGTGGACACAAGAGACAGAGAGGGCTTTGTCCTTTCGCTCCAGGCACGCGAACAGCACATCCGCAGAGAAAAAGCGACTTCAAACATATGTACAAACGAGGCACTCTGTGCTCTCCGAGCGCATATCTACCTCAGCTTGCTCGGCAAAGAGGGACTGAACAAGGTAGCGTCTTTATGTGTCAACAAAGCCCATTACGCCAAGGAACGGCTCAAAGCCATTCCCGAAGTGAAGGTGATGGAATCCTCTCCCACCTTCAACGAGTTCACGGTCAGGCTGCCGATGGACGCAGCTGAATGTGTGGGTCAGATGATTGAAAAGGGATTCGCCGCCGGTTTCCCCCTCGGAAGATATTACAAGGGGATGGAAAATTACCTTCTTGTGGCAGTGACCGAAAAGCGCACCAAACAGGAAATTGGCATTTTCGCAGAAACGCTGGAGACGGTTCTATGTCAGTGATATTCAATAAATCAGTCAAGGGTCGCCGAGGCGTTAGTCTCCCCGAAAACGATGTTCCGGTCCAGGCTGTCATTCCACAGAAGTACAGAAGAGTCAACCAGCCCCAATTATGCGAACTTTCTGAACTGGATGTGGTAAGACATTTTACCGCCCTTTCCAGAAAAAACTTCGGAGTAGACACCAACTTCTACCCGCTTGGCTCGTGTACAATGAAGTACAACCCGAAGGTATGCGAAAAAATCGCAGCACTGGACGGTTTCTCCAATCTTCACCCCCTTCTGCCGCAGCTGCGCCGCGGAGGCATGCTTACACAGGGGGCACTTGCAGTGCTCTATGAACTCGAAGCACTGCTCTGTGAAATCACAGGCATGGATGCCTATACATTTCAACCTCTGGCTGGTGCTCACGGTGAACTCACAGGCATGATGCTCATTGCGGCATACCACAGAAACAAAGGCAATCACAAAACCGAGGTCCTCATACCCGATGAAGCGCACGGGACCAATCCCTCCAGTGCGGCCATTGCGGGATACCGGATAAGATCCATTCCAACAGATCCGGAAAAGGGAACTCTCGATATTGAAAAACTCAAGTCGGCAATCAGCGATGAAACGGCCGCCGTGATGCTCACCAACCCAAATACTCTGGGACTTTTCAACTCAAGGATCAAGGAAATTGCCGATCTGGTGCACTCCCGTGACGCCCTGCTCTACTATGATGGGGCCAACCTCAATGCGATAATGGGAAAATTCCGCCCGGGAGATTCCGATTTTGACGTGATGCATGTGAATCTGCACAAGACTTTCGGCACACCTCACGGCGGTGGCGGTCCAGGTGCCGGACCGATCGGGGTAAAAAGCCATCTGGAGCCCTTTCTGCCCATTTCCAGAGTGGAAAAACGTTCTGACGGCACCTATGCTCTGGATTACAATCATCCCAAGTCTATCGGCTACATAGCGCCCTTTTACGGCAATTTTTTGGTGTGCCTGAAGGCATATGCCTATATACTCACTCAGGGAGCTTCAGGACTGGCCAGAATAAGCGAACAGGCCGTCCTCAATGCCAACTACATCATGCACTCTCTGAAAGATTATTACGATGTACCCTATTTCAGAACATGCATGCATGAGTGTGTACTGAGTGCAAAACGACAGCTCGAACACGATGTGCATGCGCTTGATATTGCCAAAGGATTGATAGACAAGGGTTTTCATCCCCCCACAATCTATTTTCCATTGATAGTCAAAGAGGCAATGATGATCGAGCCGACCGAGACGGAGAGCAAAGAAACGCTGGACTCGTTCATAGAAGCTATGATTCAGCTCTCAAGGGAAGCTCAAGATGATTCGAAGGGACTTTTGGAAGCTCCGTACACATCTCCGGTAAGCCGTCTTAACGAGACAAAAGCTGCAAAAGACATGGACGTGGCTTATCCTTGTGAATAGAGTTTTTGATGCGAAAAAATTGCTTTTGCTCTGAAAAAATATTATAATAAACTAAGAGGTTTCGAACAGTCCAACATCAAAAGGAGATAATTATGCGTTTAAGCAAGTGGTCACTGATCCTTGCATGTTTTGTGTTCACCACCTTCGCCCAGGAAGTGGTTCAGCCCACAAAAAGCGATGTCGGAATCTACGAAAACGAGATCAGAGAGGCTTATGAAAGACCCATTTTCACAGTCGGACCGAATGACTATCTCGAAGTATTGAAAAAGAAAAGAGACCACTTCCAGGTAAGAACATCATCCGGCCAGGAAGGATGGGTGGAAAGAAAATTGGTAACCGAGTCAAGTAAGAAAGATCAGAAAAGCAGATCTTTCGTGTTCGAGGACGCAGAGGTTATAGGATATCTGGACAACCCTACTCCCGTGTACATTATGGATATGGATGATCCCGACGCCGACCCTATCACTCTGGACCGATCCTTTAAAGATGCTCTTAAAGAGAACGTTGATAAAGAGACCATGAAGCGTCTGGCTCGCTAAATTTGATTAGGCGATACAGTTTTTAAAAGGCAGACCTGCAGTCTGCCTTTTTTATTGTACTGTGACTTTTTTCTTAAGACAGATCACGCGCGCGTATTCTCAAGCTTTCCCCCTGCAAAAGTCCTAAAAGCTCTCAACAGATTAACCGACATTGTGGGAACAGGCCCTGAGCCGTCCTCCACGGGCGGAAAGGCACGAGGCCTGTCCTTACGGATACGGTCGGGGCATTCAAATCCATCACTACCGTACCCCTTCTGATGCTCTACCGTACCCCTTCTGATGCTCTACCGTACCCCTT
>JBKHHW010000039.1:0-23582 GCA_046538945.1 Chitinispirillaceae bacterium
GGCGCGGCGGGCATGGTGCCCCGGAGGTGAGAAAACTTTTCTCACCTCCGGGGAAGCTCCGGCGCAGGACAATGCATAAGAAAGCTGCGATTTCTTTAGAACCAAGCCTGATCAGATCCTGAGTTCCAAAACAGTTGGAAATCGGAAGTACTTAAAAATCGAGGGGAAAACATCTGTTATAAAAGTGCCGACCACAGGGGCCGGCACTTTTATAACCCGGACACTATCTGCGGATGGGAAACTTCTTGAAATCCTTGTCAAGATCAGCATACACGGCGTAACGGTCTTTGGAGCCGTTGGTGATGGTTGAGTCGTAGGGCTCCTTGGACTGCTTTTTCCATTTTCCGGTTTCAGGGTTCCGGGAATGGAAATGGTGACGCACGCACTTCTCTTTGTTGATGTAGTGATAGGCCACATCCCCCTTGATATCCCAGGTACCCGTGGATCGGAACTCCCAGTCCTCTATCGTATTGTCGCTCGTTTTACCCTTTTTCTTCTCCATAATGTAGAGAGTGCTATCGGGACGCATGTGGATTTCGGTTCTTTCCACCACGTTGTACCTCTTGTCCTCTGACTCCTTCTCCATCACCCAGGCACCGACAAAGTGCTCCCGGAGCGAATCGGCAGTTTTCTGCTCCATTATAAGAGTGTCGAGATCGAGGTTAAATTTTTCAAGACGGGCCCTTGCCATAAGAAGCTGATTCGCATTTAAAAGAGAATCGATTTTAGCCACGTTGGGTTCTGCCTCCTTGAGGTGCAGTCCGGTAAGCTTTGTCTTTTTCTCCTCGCAGACCTTCTTCAGAGAATCAATAACGGGTCCGGACTCCTCCAGAAGTTTTGTCATTCTGGTTTCAAAAGAACCCAGGGCGCTATGAAGCGAATCCTGATAATTTCTGAACGTTCCCGTATTTCCGGATTTCTTGGAAGTTTCCATCTGATACAGATACATGCGCACATCCTGCATATCCTCTTCGGGGACACCCTTGGCGGCGAGCTCTTCAATTTTCGCCTTTGCCTCTTCGACGGAGATTTTGCTGCTGCATCCCGCGGAAAGCAGCAGCACCAGAGCCACAGCGAACAGGGAACAGAGTTTTTTCATATTACCACTCCTGGAAAATGATTATGGAGAGACGATCGGTCTTTTCTATGTAGTACAATATAAATGTTGAACGGTTCAGAATGGAAAAAGGAGAGAAATACATCCGGGATAAAATCAGCTACTCCGGTGTGAGCCGCCCCGCCGGGGGGAACTCAGGTCGCTGACCAATTCCTATCGCGGCGAGGCCGATGGTACCCGCAGTGGTCCAGGAGCTTCCGGTGATTATGACATCACGCTGCAGACAAGCACAATGAGAGGCAGAAACCGGGACGGCACCAGGATTTCGAAGCCGGAGTACATCATGGCAGGCACGAGTCTCCCCGGAGGTGAGAAAAGCTTTCTCACCTCCGGGGAAGTACCGCCGCTGAACGCTGAATCATCAACCACACACGCGAATGATTTGTATCAGAAGGATATCAGTTATATGAAAGGGTAAAACAGGTACCGATCAGGGCAATGCGGAGAAACCGGCTGGCTCGCTCTGAGCAAAGTTCAGGTAGGGATGGCTTTGGAGGGAGGTGGGAAGAGGAGCTATATTTGAAAGCTCAGTACGAACGCAAAAGTGGATTGACTCAGCTCTAAAAAACGGTTCCCCGGAGGTGAGAAACACATTCTCACCTCCGGGGAGACATCGGCACTAAACACCGAACTCCGAACCATCAACACACACTTCGACTCCGAAAGCACGCTCACTTCGATACCGCTATCGGAGATTCAGCTCAAGCAGTGTGAACGGAACCAAAAATGGTAAATCCTTACAGTGGGCGTTACTACCACAACTTCTTCAGCTTGTCCACCGCCTTGTTCTTGACATCCTCTCCCTTGCTCTTCAGCTGCTCGGCCTTTTTTCTAAGCTTTTCCTCCTGAGCTTTCTTCTCGGCCTCAAGCCTCTCTTTCTGCTTCCGGGATCTTTCCCGGAGAGCCTCCTCGGCTTTAGCCCGCTGCTCGGCAAGCCTCTTCTCCATCCGGGCCTTCTGCTGCTCCATTTTTTCTTTCAGCTTACCTGCAGCCTTGTCCTGCACGCTATGTTCCTTTTTAAGACTGCCATCACCCTCGCCAAAACCGGTGAACACTACCCCGGGGTCGGAAAGGGATCCCTTGAGGGCGAGTTTGACCGTCACCCTGCCGTCCTTATCGGAAGGTATTCCCATATCATTGAGGAAGCTTGCGCCGCCTGAAAACTGCGTTCCTCCAAGAAGGCTGTGAAGAGTGTTCTTCCCCTTCTGCTGTAAAGAGAGCAGCGGCCCGGATGCTGCTTTGGGTAAACGGTTTGACACCGCCATGTCAAGACGGGAGTCAAACCCGACCGATCCTTTGCCGGCCCAGTCCCCTGCGGCATTCGAAAAGAACTTGAGATCATCGAATATCGCTTCACCGTCGGAGAAACGAACCTCTGCTGAAAGATCCCTGAAATGTATGTCATCCAGTTTGATGAATTTCTCAACTGCTCCGGCCAGGCGTTTAGTCATAAGAGAATTGGCGATTCTGCCCTCCCCCATTCTTAAATCCAGGTTGCCGGAAAGTGTACGGGTGAAATCCTCCGGTGCGGCTCCGTTTCCTGAAAAGGCTCCGTTGATGTTAACTTTTCCAAACAGATTGCTGGGCAGGTTTTTAAGCTCACGGTTGAGGGCGGTCGTGGGTTCGATGTAGCTGCCCATAGTGGTCATAAGCTCGTTAATTTCCACATTGGATACGACAAGCCTGTTCCGGAATGACACATTCTCAACATTACGCAGATCGGCGTTGAGATCATTTTTGATCCATCCGCCTGAAACCCCGGTGTTTACTTTAACATCGGCGATATCATTTTTCACAGAAACATCCACCTTCAGATCATTCATACGGATTTTGTTGTAGATGACCTTTTTGGCGGACACCGTACCCTCCATATCAACCCCGGGCAGCGGTGCTATCATGGGAGCGGTCTTTTTCCCCTCCCCCCTTCCCCTCTTTTTCTCTTCGGCCGGCATGAACTCATCCACGTTGAGCAGAGCGGAGGAAAGCTGAAACTGGAGCCTGGGTCTGGGGAGGTTTTTCTTTTCATCCTTCAGTATAAAGGAGAGATAGTTCCGTGCTTCAGCGTTGAGTTTAAGGGAAGACTGCCCTATTTGCACCGCCAGCTCGTTTTTGAGGGATGCGGAAGTCAGGTTTACCGTACCGTTGACCGAAGCGGGTTTAGCCAGAGAGGGCGTGAGGGCTGTCACATTCTTCAGGCTTACCGTGCCGCTCATATCCAGCTTCGACGGATCAGCCGCGTCAGCTTTTCCCCTGGCCCGGATATGTGCTTTCAGGTCACCCGAAACAGATGTTTTGGGAGGGAGCTGGGCGAAATCCTTCACATCAGCCAGATTGATATCAGCATCGACAGTGGCATCCACCAAGGGTTCCTTGAAATCAACCACCGAAGCCACAATGCTCACCGGATTATCACCGAACATCAGAGACAGCTTGCGCACATCGAAACTGTTGTCAGTGAAATCTATATGCCCGTTTATTGAGTTGACTGATTTGGGAAGTTCGGTATACTTAACCATGCCGTTTTTAAGAAGCAGAGATCCTTTCACCGGAAGCGGCTTCTCTTTTTCCAAAGCTCCCTTTACAGCCACATCAAGCTTGGCGGTTCCCGAACCGGTCAGCTTGGCGATGTCGGGTACGAGTTCGACGGGAACCTCTCTGAGAATGTGTTTCAGATCGAAAGGGTCTGATTCTGCAGCCAAATCGATGTTTGGCGCCGGGCCGTTGAGATCGGAAACTGTACCGGTAAGATTAAGAAATATCTTCTGAAGGGAAAGCCTGATCGATTTGACCTGTGCGGTTCCGGCAGTAAGATCGGCGATGATGTCGTGAGATAAGGTGAACGTGAGATCGGAAAGCGGTTTTGTAATTTCCTTTGTTTTCAGACTGATGTCGGCCAGTTCAAGAGCCCCGGAAGTTTCCACATTTTTGAGTTGTTTGTCCACAGAAAGACGGATTTCCTGATTGAGCTCACCGATGGCAACGGTACGGTTCTCCTTCTGATCGCGGTAGTTTATTTCCCCGTTTTTTATGATGAATTTCCTAAGGGTCAGGGGAACCGGGAGAGCGAGAACTCCGTCTTCAGTTTTCTCCGCTTTCGCCTTACTCCTTTTGAGCAGCGCCAGATCATCGAAATTAAACGCTCCGGCGGTATCCGCTTCGACGAGCAGAATCGGTTTATCAAGAATGACCGCGCTTATCTCGGGGTACCCCTTGAATACGGAAGCCACCGATATCTGGATCAGGAAGTTGTCGAGCTTCACAAACGGTTCATCGGAGGCGAATCCGGGGCGCTGAGTGTTTGATACTTCGAAGCCGGAGAGGGCGACACCCAGCACGGGGAAGATGCTCACCTTTGCGTGATCCACTTGAATATTTCTGCCCAGTACCGGTTCGAGCTGGGAGACGGCGAGTTCCTTGATTTTTTCGGGGGGGAACATGGTGAAGAAGGTGACCAGGCCTGCGGTGAGGAGCACGGCGAGAGAGAGGACGAGGACCAGGGCGGATTTGAGGAGTTTGTTCATAGGGGCTCTCCTGTGAAGAGTGGGAGGATGGGAGTTAGAGAGGAAATATACTATTTGAAAGGGGGAGAGTGCCCCGGAGGTGAGAGAGTTTTTTTCACCTCCGGGGAGGTAGTGAACCCGGCCCGCCGTTTGCTTTTCTGTTAATCCGCTTGATTCACCTCCCTATCTGCCCAAAACTACCAACAAAGGATTTGTCCATGTGCACGAAACCAAGAACCATTGTGCCTCACTCCTTCTATCAAATCCGCTCCCAAGTCGCTCCGGATCTCACCCTCTTCCCCACCGAAGAACACGAAACGTTCTTTCTCACCAGATTAGAAGTTCTGCTTGAAGCGGCCGGTTTCAAGTGTCTGGATATGTGCATTCAGCAGGATCATTACCATCTGGTGGTGAAATCAAGCGAGGAAACCGTCTCCTGGTTCATGCGCACCTTCAATTCCGTGATCGCCAAAAATCTGAACAAACACTACGGACGCCACGGGACCGTCTTTCCCAAAAGGTTCTCATCGGCGATAATCGACGAAAACTGCGGATTAGAAGAGGTATGCTGTCATGTGCACCTCAACCCTACCCGATCAAAGAAAGCTCTCCCGAAAAGCCATTATGAAAAAAACCATAACCTCTACTGCCGAATTGTTGAAAAGTTCGGTCCGGACCATACTGATGAGCAGATCCGATTTCTGGACCGGAACAGAAACGATCCATGGTACAATGAAAAGATCGACAGGCTCCGAAATGCAAACAGGCAGGGTCAGGACTATTCGGATCCGACGACTCCTGTTATCGGGAAGGAAAGTTTCATAAACGGCACCCTGGAACAGGATAAACTGCGCCGGGACCGGATCAAGGCAAACCGGATGCGTGATCCGCAGCAGTATATCGGCCTGCTTCACGCGGGCTTGAGCTTTAAAATTCCCTTTGAAGCGTGTGAGATATTCAGACGCGGGCACGGAGACGACAGATCAAGAAACCGTGAACTGCTAATAATTCTGGGTATATTTCAACTGGAATTTGCCGGAGCGGACCTGGCGCGCTATCTGGAAATCACCCGCTCGGCAGTTTCCAGAGCGGTCTCCAGAAGAGCGGGAAACCCGCGCAGGTATGAAGAGATAAGGAAAATTGTAGATCTATACTTCTGAAGCTGACTGTTTTTAGGATGTAACCGAAAATGTAGTTGCCGCGTCTATACTTTTTTGCGATTTTGGGGAAGGTAGCGACCAGTTATGTCCAGAAACTGAAATTTGGATTCGGAGGTGTACGAAGATGTTGGAGAAAGGGGACCGGTAACTTGGAAAAGGGGGCCGGGATGTTCGAGTTCGATGGTTTTTCGATATTGAGACGGTGGGGTTAAGAGCGTGTATCCCCGGAGGTGAGAAAATTTTTCTCACCTCCGGGGACCCTCTCCCCACCCCTGCTCACAACCTCCCTCCATACACCCCAAACCTCTCCGCATACAACAGCTCCTCCCGCAGGTTCTCCCCCTTCCTCTCCACCAAACCCCTCACCCTCTCGATCCGGTCGCTGGTGGCAGGATGAGTGGATAGGAACTGCAGAAAACCCGCATCCCCGCCCTTCTCTCCAAGCAGAGTCAGAAACGTCTCCATCCCCCTCGGGTTGTATCCCGCAAGAATCGAATACTCCACGGCCAGACTGTCCGCTTCGAATTCGTTTTGCTGGCTATACTGTAAAAGCGCAAGATTGGTGGTCAACCCCGCTATCACCTGAGTCAGATTGCTTTCATTTCCCAAAAGAATATCAAGCAGAAACTGAGCCCCGTACATAGAAACCATTTTCCGCATACCGTGGCGCTTTGTGATATGTCCCACCTCGTGAGCAATCACTCCGGCCAGCTCAGCCTCGTTTCTGCAGGATTTGATCAGCCCCGCATACACAAAAACGTGTCCACCGGGAATAGCGAAAGCGTTTACGATATCCTTGTCGATAACTGTGAAGGTGTAGTCTATTGTCCTGCGGTCATTCTGTGAGCTGGCAATAACCTGACCGATGGAGTCGACGTAATTTCTTATGACCGGATCGTTGTGGACCGGAAAGGAATCCGTATCAGCCAGAATTTCGGCCTTGAACTTGTCACCGAGAGCCTCCTCTTCCTTATCGGAGATGACAAGATCGGTGACACCGCTGGTAATGGTGCCGCAGGTAAGAAAGAGGGAGAGAAGAGGCGTCCAGATAAAAAGAAGAGAAACGGATCTGATTTTCACGATGAACGCCTCCTCAATAGTAACAACAGGCAAAGGCCGGTAAAGGCCAATGCCCCAAAAATTAAAGTGCGTACTTGATATTTGCTGTACCGCCAGCATCACTGGATACAGAATCCATCTCCAGAAGAGCGTAAGCGCCAGTATCAGTCTTCACTACAAAAACATCGCCCGCTGCACATTCCACACGGCCATCGGAAGACACCAGAGCCGAACTAAAAAGTTCTTCCACTTCTGCTTTGGTTGTCACAGCATCGAAATCCGCACTGACTTTGTGGAACTGAGTATTGTTCGGACTTACCCAACCGGAAAATGCACCGATATCGCTTTCTGTTGCCGCATAAACAGGGGTCATAAGCACGGGACTACCCGCACGCTCTGAATAGGTGTAGACCAGATCGACTCCGGAACCAGCCGCAACGGCAGCTGAAGACAGAAGGACTTCTCCATTGTCCAGATTAAAGGAGCTGCCCATTGTGTTGTGTCCATGACCGGCAACAGTGATGGTTGACTCGGTCAGATCGGGATCTGGATCGGGATTAGTGGTCCCACTACCGTTCTTCACCTGGAAAGAAATCTTTGTCGAACTGATTTCGCCATTCACGTCACCTGAGATTTCGAGCTGGTATGTACCGCTGGCAAGAGAATTGTCATCAGTACCGATTCTTGCATTCTGCTCTTCCAGGTCGACTTTGGATTCACCACTGGGAGCGTCAAAAGGTCTGTTGAATTTGGCAGTCACATCCGTATTACTTGAATTGTAAACCACAAATCTAATATTGCTGATTGTGCTGCTGGCTTCCAGCTTTCCTTCGATTGCAACATTGCCACTTCCTACATAGACAGTATCAGCCACCTTCACACCATTGAAACTAATGCTGTTACTCTCATCATCAGGACCCAGCAGACAGCCGTTAATCATAAGAGCTGCCGCAATACCAGTCACACCCAACACCTTCTTCAACATGGAAAGCCTCCTTTAAAGGGTTTGTATTTAGGAACAAATACTCTGTTTTATCGCTTAAGACAATTTACCCGGGAAAATACCCGTTTTAAAGCTTCCGACTAATAATACAATCCTACACATTAAAAACGCAAGCACCAGTATCACTTCAAAGAGTGATGAAAAATAAACTTCTTCTCACCCTTTTTGACCCGCACATCCTTGTACTCGCGCATCCCCATCTGCCTGCCGGAACGATCATACACATTCACCCGCACGGTATGCACCCCCGGATTCACGGGGATGCGAACCATGTGAATTTTCTGAGGCAGAAGAAAACAGGAACGCGTATCTGCCTTTTCCAGCTGATCCGCAAGTACATCCGTGCCCAGATTCAGCAGCAGGTTGGCTAACGGACTTTCCGTACGTATCCGCGCCTTGGCTTTCTGCGCGGCTATGGTGCGCAATACCACTCTCACCACGGTCCTGGTGATAGTCGTGCCCCACGCATCCTTCAAAGCCTTGCGCGCCTGAAGGTTTATGTCGTTTACAACTACCGACCTGGCTGATTCGGAAAAAGAATTGGTCTGAGCGGTGAAATAAGCGGCATTTGAAGGAAATGTCTGCACTTCGGGCAGAGCAACCTTAACATGAAACGTTGTCCCGGACCTAGTCTTCTGCCCCCGCGCCGCCTTGGCATACTCAGAAGCGGGCAGAGACGGCGCGGACATCCTCTCCGTTATCACCCTTCCATCCGGCCCCCTGGTACTCAACAGCAGAATTCCGTCCTTCACATACGTCCCAGACCAGAACTTCTCCTGAAGAGCCGGACCCTTCCCCGCATACCCTATGAGCACTATCTCGGATGTCCCCTGCCCGATATTCCAACGGCTCTTTGCGCTGCCTCTTATATTAAGAAGAGATGTGTCGCTTTCCCTTCCACCGGCAACCAGACGTTCATAGGCGTAGTGTTTGACTTCCGGGCTCAAAGGCACTGGTCCCGCCTTGAATGCTTTTACCGATTTGAAGAGGGAGATAAGCGAATTATCGGTTTCACCAACGGCTTCATAGGCAAGAGAAGATACCAGGTGAAACATCCCATCCGAATGATATTTGCCTTTTTCGCCGCCGGTACGCTCCCATTCGTTGAACATCAGCTGCACTCGACGGGTCTCGACCAAGGCTTCCTGATACTTGCCCTGAGCAAGAAAGTTGAGAGCTATGAACTGATGGAGCTGCACAAGCTCATAGGGCCTGCTCCGGTAGGGCCTCACGTTGTCATTTGTGAGAACCGCGGCGGCTTCATTCGTTACAGACCTGGCATACAGTTCTTCATGAATTTGCGCTGCCTGAAAAAGATGCGTGTTACTTGAATCGAAAAGCCCCGCATAGTGATAAAGAACTCCCAAATCCATATGATAGAGGAATTCGGCATTTTTGTAGAGCTTTTTGTGTTTTTTGATTATCGATACGGCAGATGGAAAATCATTCGAGGCAACCGACTCGCTCAGTTTTTCCCGACGCAGAAGGTTGCTGCCTGCACATGACATGAGCAGAGCAGAGAGAATCACTGAAAAAATCAGCCCCGATCTGCGAAGCATGGACCAGCTGAAGACACTGCAGCAGTTACGAAACAATTGATATCCTTTATCTGTCTAGCGGCTGTTCATAACCTTCTGTCCAGAAGAAATATTCTGACAGATCAGAACTTCGTCTTGGCACGCTCCACGTACTTCTTTATCTTCTTCTCCCCTATCCACACCTTCATATTGCTTTCAAGGTCGATCAGCTCCATATTGACCTGATAGAAGACTACCGCCTTGCTTCCCTCCTGATCCACAATAGTATTTATAGAACCGATCATCATGAGATCCGCGCCGGTTTCCTCACCCTGGGATTTTCTGGTGTAGACGGAAGCGTTCTCCTGCTGATCATCCCGCTCCTCACGCAACTGTTCCCGCTCGTTTTGGGTAGCAACAAAATTCACCTTGCCGGAGTTAAGAAGTGCGCGTTCCATATCTTTTGTGAATGTTTCCACACTTATATGCTCATGACTTCTATTAGTTACTTTTCCGATTATCACAACCGGCCTTTTATTCTGGCTTTCCCACTTATAGAGCCAACGCTGATTGAGCGCATCCTCTATCATCTCCCCGGCAACCAGGCGAGAATCGGTATCATTCCACCTGCCGGTAAGATCGATGGTGGAATCGGGTCTGACACGCGACACTTTGGTCGAGCAGCTTATGAGAAAAACAGACAAGACCAGATATACAACCAAACTCAAACTTCTGCGCATACTTCCTCCTGATTCAGTTTTGAGACTGTTGTTCAACTTTCCGATTTCGAGCGAGTCGAGGAACACAAAATAACTCCCGGCCATACCTTCCTCCTACTTGGGGCATACAACAGCTCTCTGCTGCTTCAACCACACCGCTGCCCTTTTTTTGGCATCCCCGGCTGCCGCCTCCGGCGTTGAAAAGTAGTATTTACGGTTGGAGCGGCCGGCATAAATATCCCCGTTACCGGAATCCGAACTGAAGCTTTTACTCTGCTTTATTTTCCTTTCCACAACCTTCATCACCGGGTCCTTGCCCTGGATGGAACTGGTGGTGACAACCATGAGAACTTTCTGATGAAGCAGGTAGTTGATCACCACGGTTGCGGAGTAGGTTTTGACGAAATCATTGTTGTCGGGATCGCCGTTGATCTCCTTGAGATAAACGGATTTCGATGTAATATCAGCTTCAAGCTCCCCGAGGCCTGGAAGTGAGACGACACACTCCTCCAAAAGCCGCTCGTTAAGCTCCGAACTGCCGTCCGCGGTTGATCTTCCGTGAACGATAGTCACATTCCTGTTTTCTGTTGCAGCCGCCTGATCATCATCCTGTGCCCGGACCGCACCGGAAAGCATCGCACACGACAGAATGGAAAGCATCAGTGTTCTTTTCATAACAATCTCCATGAAAAACAGTGTTTTTTAATAGCCAATTATCGGTTGTAATCCAGTTTACGAATCTTTCTAAGCTTGTCCGTAAACATCACACCCATATCGAATCCTACCCCGTGATCTCTATCTTCATTGATAATCACATGGTAGGGCACCCTGAGTCTCACCTGTACCTCATCGGTTATATCCAGCACGAAACCGACATGAGCCGATGCCGAAGGTCCGAAGTTCTGGTCAAAACTATTTCCCCTCTCCTCAAAATAATGACCTCCGATACCAAAGCCGAAAAAGGGCCTGAAGTCTGAAGAGGAAAGAAGAAAGTCAAACCCGGTCTCAAGGCTGAAATTTGAGCCCAGAGCAAGCCAGTTCACATCCAGAAAGAGAGCGGAGTGTTCCCTGAACTGCCACATGTTGATGAGAGAAACCTTGAGAAATCGTTTGGAGTACTCTTCAAACTCCGGATTAAGGGGAAGCATTACCCCCGTACCTATTCCGCCGCTGTAGATTTTAAGCGGAACGGTCTTCACACCCTGCTCGGTAGTATCAGCAGCCATACCGATCTTAACCACAGCCAGAAAAGCCAGACACATGATTACTTTTTTCATACCCATCCCTCGCATGGAAAATTGATGATTGTGCCAGTTTCAATCAATAAGACGCAGTCTGCCTGAAAAAAAGCTATCATTTCGGACATTTTACTCTGAAAAATCATCTGCTACTCCCGAAAAGGAACCGCATCTCTATACCAGTCTGAAGTTCACTCCCCTCGACCAAAAGAAAAACCAGAGGAATTTGCGCCTGAAGCTCGAGAGCAGAACTTACCCGTTTGCTGAATCCGACGTGAGTTCTTATGCCAAAGCCCACCCTTTGGGAAAGTTCATCCAGATGACTGTACCACACACCGGGTCCCACACCTGCATAGAGCCGGAAATCATTCACGTTCCTCCACGCGTTCATACCTGCTTCCACACCCGCACTTCTGCTCAGAGGAAGCGCGTGGAGGTTCGCAAACACCTGCAAGTTACTCTGTAAAGAAAAATCTGCGGCGGCAGAAAGCAGCAGTCCGCTCTCGCTTGTACGGGATACGCGGGAAATCACACCTGTTCCTGCTCCGAAACTGATGGAACCTCCCCGTTCATTTGATCCAACACCAGATTCAGCAGCCTTCTGCTCCCTCCCCTTCACCCTGGTGGCATCCACCAGAGGCCTGTTCTTCAACATTGCATGGGTCACATACTCCGATGCCCCCGACCTCACTTCTTTATCCAGCGTGTATATATCCCCGTCCCTTGCGTTTATGATCATGTAAATGCCCGGAGTCAGCGAAATGAACAGTTCCTGACCGCTCTTCTTGGTGAAATCGGCAAACACGTCGGTATAATTATTACTCAGAACCAGAAACGTCCCCTCACTAGTTCTGTCAAACAGTACCCCTTCCATCCCCGAACGGGTCAAATCTGTAAGACAGATATCACCCTCGCCCTGAATATTGAAATTGTAGGATGGGTGCTGGATACCTCCGCCGGTAAGAGCGGACGTCTCCACTGTCTTGCGGTAAGCGTACTGATAGGCCTCATGGAGTGTGATGCGGCGATCTCCGGAATGATCGGCGCTGCCCTTAAGTCCGTTGAGCCAGTGGTGGGTGAAGATGGAGCCTTTGAGAGTTTCGGATTCCTGAGCTCTCTGATGTGCCGCGGCCGAGGCGATTATCACCTGGCCCTTTACTTTCTCACCAGGAGTGAAATACAGCGGCTCCGATGCCCTTCCTCCCTTAAACGCGGTAACGGCTCCGCTGTGGCAGGCATCAAACACCCCTATCCTCACCCCCGCCCCGCAGGAGTCAAGAAAACCCTTTATCCGCCGCAAAGAAACCTTTTCACGGTCAAGAAGAAGACTTTCACCGTCAGAATGCCCCGAAAAGTAGAACAGAAACATACTGTTTTCCCGATCGGAATCCGCCTGCAGTTTCTTGCCGATTTTTCCCATTTCCTTCCAGAATTCAGAACGGGTCGGGCGAAGAAGCCTCTTCACCTGTCCGGCCGGGAAATCCCCCGCTTTTTTCAAGACCTCGGCGAAAAGCCCCGCATCCTTCTCAGCATAGCGAAGCCTCTCCAGACCATCTCCCCCGTAATTACATCCGACCAAAAGCGCATGCCGCGAGCCGCCGTAGGAGGAAAAAGCACAGATCAGACAACAGGTGAAAATCCAGAACAGTTTATTCATCACGGCTAAAACTAGCCCTTTTTGATTACAAGAGTGGATACATCATGTTTTGATTTGAGCTTGTCCTCGTGCAGAACCTTTTCAAGCTTCGAAAGATCCGAAAAGTCCCTTCCCGCTATACTCCTGACCCACCCGATTACCTCATCGGTCTTCACCGGATTCGGTGACAAAAGCACTACCACCAGCTCCTCTCCCTCAGCATTGTCAAGAAAAATACTGGCAGGATACGCTACGGAACTGCCGGTATCAGTCGGTATACTGCAAAAGGGCGACATCTGGTCCGGGTGATAAAACGAAACCGCCCCCAGATTGTCAACACTGAAAAGAGAAACGAACTGTTTGCGGTCGGAAGGGTAATGGATCTGAAGCTGATCACCCTGGTAAAACGTATCGGAAGGGACCCCCTTCTGTACCAGTCCGTTTCTCTTATAGAAAAAGGTCAGATCCGATTTTCCCTTGTACCTGTACTGTTTATCGGGAGTAACCAACTGATGGGTCACAATGGCAAGCGGCGCAAGCAGCATCAGAAAGGCAACCACCGCAACCGGTGCCTGAATCGCACGCGGAATCCAGGAAACCTTATTCGACTTGCTTGTAGTGACCTTCTCTTCTCCTGCAAACTCCTCAAAAGGATGCACATTGAGAAAACGGATTCTTTCCGTTTCCAGTTCCTGCAAGTATCGGCTGCATTCGGGACAGTTCCGGGCATGTTCTCTGATTTGAGCGGCTTGCTCTCCCTCCAATTCACCCACAAAGTAACGTTCCAGTTCACTGCGCTCAGGTTCCCTGTTCATAGCGTCCCCTCTTTTCTGGCCGCTTCCGAATTCACTCTGCGGAAACGGGTGAGATACTTCCGGATTGTCGACTCCCCAAGCCCGGTAAGCCTGGCGATCTCCTCCTGCTTGTATCCATCTATATATGTATAATAAATCACTTCCCTCACCTTCTTGTCCCAGGGCAGAAGGTAGCGTCTCAGAAGCTCCTTCATAGCCAGCCTGCGCTCCTGAGGTGCGGATTCTCCCCGTTTTGAATGGTAAGCTTCATCAAACACCTCCAGCTTTCTCTTCCTAAGCATCGATATGCAGTGATTCGTGCTGGCGCTCATCAGCCAGTAGTAGATCGACTGCCTGTTGCGGATCTGGGACAAGGATCTGGACAATTTGATAAAAACCTCCTGAGTTGCATCCCACGCGTCATCTTCCGACTTAAGAATCGACCTGCAGCGGGCATGAACTATCGATGCGTACCGTTCATAATATCCGCGCAGCTCTGAAGAATCTCTGGATGATCCGGTCATCACTCTTCCTTCGTTATATAGACGTTTCCTGTTTTCCGAAGCGCTACGTTTTTGAAATAACTTTTTAGGATGAATCTACTTTAAAGCCACCGGGAGACTGTGGCCACATCTGAACACCTGGACCGATTATGTCATCCCGGTACTAAACTACTTCCGAGTGGAAGCACCCTGTTAATCTTCGGGGCTCGATTCGGGTGATGGACGTTCTCCCTCTTTCCCCTTACTTCTGCTCTTTTCCCGGCTCTCCCCGGCAGAAGGAGAAGGTCCTGTCCTGTTCTGTTGTGACGGCGGCGCACTCTTAACCGGCTGAACAGGCTGGGTATTTTTATCGCTGTTCACCTTCTTTTCAGCTTCTGATTCATTCTGGTCTTCCCCACCCGCTGCTCGAAGAGCTTCCAGAGTATCTTTGACTATCGCCAGGCGAGGCTTTGCCTTGCTTTCGCAGTACTCCGACTGAGGGTATTGGTCGCAGAGCTTCTGATAAAGCTTCATTGCCACCCTGTTCTTCTGAAGATCGTTGTCAGTATGCCAGGCCGCCGCATAGAGGCTTTTTGCCGCAATGTCCAGGTCCTGAAAGTTGTTATATACATCATAGTAGTTTTTGACCGCCTCGACCACATCACCCTTTTCATAATAAAGCTTCTCGGCTTTTCTGAAATCCTTTTCCGCCTTTTCCTGACGGGTGATAACGGTCACGGGAACACCCATGAGTTCCTGGGCTTTGCGTGCATAATCACTGCCTTCATACTCCTTGATCACCAGTTTCAGGAGGCTGTCAGAACGGAGAGTATCATTCAGATCAGTTCTGGCAATCAGAGCTGCCATCGACATCGCGCGAGGTCTGACTGTACTGTCCCCCAGCTGTGCATCAGCCAGTTCCCGAAACCGATTGAACGCCGAATCGGGCTCGTTGAGATCAAACTGGAAAAGCTCCCCTATGATATACCTGTCCTGGGCAGTCAGGCTTTTGGTCGAATCAGGGTTACGCAGTTTTTCAAGCTTCTCGAGCGCAAGGACTCTTCTGGACGCGGTTCGAGCGATAGATGAATCCTGAGCCTTTTTTGCTTCCTCATAAGCCGCTTTGGCACTTTCATAATCACCCCGGTTCATCTGATGAAGAAGTGCTAGTTCGTAATAAGCTCTGCCCCGTATACCTGTGGAATCCGCATACTGCTGGAGATCGTATGAGTCAACCAGCTTCTCGAAGATGGCCAGCGATTCAGCTATCCGGCCCATTTTACGGAGAGTAACACCTTTGTAGAAAAGGATTTCACTATGGTAATCACGATAGGAACGGTCCTTGAGCATTTTATCCAGAAGTTCAAGAGCCTGGGAAAGAGAATCCTGCGCATCATAGCACTGATAGATGGAACGGTCGACTCGGAACATCAGATAAGGATCACCTTTACTCTTCTGGGCCTTCTGCAGAAGATTGTAGGCCAACGGGTACTGCTTCAGCTCCAGATGCAGTTCCGCCATCCTCAAAAGTAAAAGCAGCCGTTCCTCCTTATCCTGTGTCGAAATTCTGATCTTCTGAAGCAGACCAATTGCCTGGGACCGCCCACCCCGGCGGATCGCGATATCGACCAGAAGAAGGGGAATCTGATTATCGTCATCCAGATGGGGATACTTGTCCAGTATAGTTGTTATAACTTCCTCGGCAACCCCCAGATTACCTTCCAGAATGTGGGATTTGGCCACATACAGATACGATTCCGGAATCAGAGGACTGGAGGGGAACTGAGCCTGGAGTTCACGCATATAGCCGATGGAACCGGTGAAATCCTTTTTGTAGAACGCAGCCTTACCCATCAGAAAGTAGGCCCTGTCCCGGAGCTTCTTCTCACGCGGATACACGTCCATCATTTTGAGCGACTTTTCTATTGCACGATCATAAAGCGATTGGATTTCCTGCGAAGGAGTCACAACCAGGCTGTCGGGGTATTTCTCCATGATCTTGGAATGTTTTCTGAACCCACTCTGAAAAGCGGTTTCAGCGTTGTAGAAAGTGTTAAAATAAGCACACCCGAAAAACATCAGTGCCGAAGCAGATACCAGCAGTAATTTAGTTCTCAAGTTCTTCAACCCGGAAAAAGTGACATGATCATTATCCATAGAAATATACACCGTCCCACGTGTGTTCCCCAATTTTTGGCCGACAATTACCTGCCAAAAAACAAGCCAATAAATTGCTCTCCGGAACCGTACACCCAAAACGCCGTACCCTGATGAAAATACATTCAGATGTTTGACATCCAAAAAAGTGTCATTATTTGCAATAAACTACTGGAGGGAGCCTACGAACGTTGTATTTTTATGCAATGCTATATTCCAAGGTAATTTCAGCTTTTACAGTTATTGTACTGTTTCTGTGTTTCCAGGTCCAGGGAAGCCAAAGGCCCTCCGGTGCTGATTCCACTTCCCAGCGGCTCAGGGATTCCCTCATGCGGCTTGAGCAACAGCGCGGCCCGCTTCACCGTCATCCCAGTCTGGACAGCACCGTAACGTTCAACCCCCTCTCCAGCAACTCATCTGAGATATTCCGCACGGACGGTACCGCCCCATCCGAAATACTCAGACAAAAAGCCCACGCCATCTCCGTACCTTTTGCGCTGTCGAGTAACATGAACCGGCTGCTGATTTACGGAAACACAGCCCCGATTACCGGATTGAACTCAACGGGAAGTCTGCTCATACCCTCCCGGTTCGAGGGGACCGATTATTTCTTCTCGACCCAGGCCAGAAATCTGCATCTGGGCCCCGGCCCCCAGCTTTCCGTCGATTTGCAACCCGACGCCCTGGTTGTGCCGGAAACAGTCATCTACTGGGAAAACGGTGTTTTCGATCAGAACACGCTCAATTTTCGTTTCTCCCGGCCACTGAGCCGCAGTGTGATGTTCAATGCTTTTTCAAACTACCGGTCTTTCGCCGGCAAGCGCTTTCACCACGAGCGCAACGATGTTCTCAAGTTCTACAGCACACTCACACCCGATACGTCAGTACTGATGAATCGCGGCTACAATCCGCTGGTAGACGAGCACATCGTGGGCGGGACACTCGACTGGGAGAGGGAAGATCAGTCCTCTGTAGTTGCATCCTTTTCCTACGGTGACCTGAGCAACGAATATGCGCTTGACCGCCCGGCCCAGAGTATCGACAGGCTGCACTGGGCAAAGCTTAACCGCTACGTATACCGAAGCGATGCATCTCTTTGTGATGCTCAAGCCGGGCCGTTCGACCTGGATTTGAAAGCCGGAATCAGTGATGAAACATACCGTTTTATTTACCCCGCCCAGAGCATTTCCGAGAGAAACCAGACAAAGAAAGCCTACAGACGCGATGTTTACATTTCTGCAGCCTCCCTTCTTCCACTCGGTGCAAAGAACAACCTGGGCCTGAAGCATAAGCTCCTTCTGAACAACCGCGAGCTCTTCGACCAAACCGAGAAATTCGGATTCGAAAATACGCCGGAACTGTTCTACAACCACGCATTTAGATTAAATGACATCAGGGGTGATCTGTACGGGGCCGCGGGCTCATTCATACGCACCTGGGATGACACGACCTATATCACCCCCATCGCCCGGTTGAGCGGCGATTTCAAAAAAGACAAGCACCGGTTAAGCTTGTTTCTCACTCAGGGTGCCGTTCCGGTATACCCCAATTTCGATTCCCCTTACTTTGATACCTATACTGAGGATTACAGAGTACTTGGGACCGAACTGTTTCTCAGCGGTGAAAAAGCGGGACTGCTGCTTGGATACCAGTTCACAAACGGGATCAGCGACTTCACGGTTTCAAATACCTGGCCCGAAGGTAAAGCGCCTTATGAACAGCCGAGGCACACATTCATTATTGCACCGGGTACAACACGCTGGAAAGGGTTTTCAATCAATGCCAAAGCCATGCTTTCCGACAGTCGACCCTATGTGAAAGCCTCCGGTGCTCTTGATTATGTCGTACATCCGACCGGCACGGCAGAATATATCCAGACTCAGCTTGCTTTAAACTACTGGAGTCAGCGGGATCCTGTCCAGTTCGCCGGCTTTTACGGATGGAACAACCCCATCTATGATCTCAATCTGAAAATCACGGCTCACATCCGCTCTTTCAGGCTATTCTATAAGATAGACAATCTCCTCAACCGGCGGCACGCATATGTACCCGGATATTATTCTCCGGGAGTGACTTTCAGATGGGGCATAAACTGGTTTATCCAGAGATGATAATCACTCGACAACCATGAATTTTCTGGATGTGATGCGCCCCCCGTACCTGACTGTGAAAAAGTAGAGACCCGGAACCACTCTCCTTCCTCTGTTTCTCACATCCCAGGAAAACCGGGTTATACCGTCTCTTGCCGGATACTGAGAATGTGTCCAGACTATATTCCCGTCCACGGTGCGTACAGATGCCTGCAGTGCGGAAAAATCGCCAGCAGCGGAAAATTCCGGAATCAATTCACAATTAAGAGTGCTGTTCTTTTTCAGAACGGTGGGATAGAGACAAAAATAGGGTTTTTCAGGCGATATTACATCCAGAACGATATCCTGAGCATAAGGCAGAGTGTCGACAGTGACGGACTTCTGCGCCATACTCCTGAAATCGATATCAATTACAAGCGGCAAAGAGGAAGCTCCGGCGTCAATTACACAGACTCCTGATTCGTTTGTAGAAAAGCTCCGCCTACCAAGCCTGACCACTGCATGGGGAAGCGGAGCTCCGGAGCTGTCGACGAGTTTAAGATATATGTCGCTCTCCTCCATGCAGGCGATCAGAGCGTCGGGTATACCCCTGCCGTATCTGTTGTCGATCTGAGTCTGATGTTTCGCAAATCTGCATGAGTTGAAGAGCTTCCGCCGTATTTGATCAGGAGATTTGTCCTTCGAGGTCTGATAGACAAGAGCACAGATCCCGCTTACAATCGGAGCGGAAAGAGAGGTACCGTTTTTATATATGTAGGAAGCACGATCAGAAGAATAGACATCCGGAACAGGAACATTTGCTCCCATAGCCACCAGATCCGGTTTCATGCGCCCGTCAAAAGTAGGTCCGGTGCTGCTAAACCAGGCAATATCCTCCAACCAGTCCACGGCTCCGACCGAAACTACCCCTTCCACATCCGCCGGGGCGGTGAGTGTTCCGGAACTATCCGCACCCTCGTTACCCATCGAGTTTACAACGATCATTCCCCTCTTCACCGCCTGAGCAGCGGCTCTGGACACCACGGTGGTAATGCCGTCCATATCCTCGTATGTATAGTCTTCCTGAGGATCGGTGAATCCGTCACGATATCCGAGTGAACTGCTGACTATATCCACACCCAGACTATCCGCCCAGACAAGCGCCGCCGCCCAGTTGTCCTCCTCAATCCGCAGCTCTACTGGAGAAATTTCAGTACGGGCAAGCACGAAGCGGGCTCCCCAGGCAACTCCCATGTACGTGCCGGGATCATTACCGGCCACCAGAGCCAAGGTCTGGGTTCCATGCTCATCGTTCTGGTAATAATCATGGTATACATCAGAGATCACCGAATCGGGATCATGCACAGATTCATCTCCGTCCACAAAATCCCTCACAGCGAGTATCTGTCCGTTTTCATTTACCGATGAATACACTTTGTGATCGAATCTGAATCCGCAGTCAAAAAAGCCCAGCAGAACTCCCTCTCCCGGCTCACCCATGTTCTTGGCCCGGAGATACTCATGAGCAGCAGGAATATTCGACATACGAAGATGATCATCCGATTTACCATAGAGGTCTTCGGCTCGTTTCTTTGCCAGCGCAGGTTCCGGTCTTTTTTTCAGGTAAACTCCAACAGGCCCCACATAATCCACAAAGGAAAGTGAAGCAATCTCCCGGAGGCAGGATGAATGCACCGAGAAACTGGCGGCATTCTCCCAGGGGAAAACGTGCCGAAGTTTCCCGCCACGTCTTTTCACTTCTTCTATGTAGGCATTCCTGACCGGCAAACAACTTTCATCTTCACGGAATCCAGCCTTCTTCCGGCGCACAAGAGCTCTCTCTGTAACTACCGATGGTTCTGAATAGAAATCTTTGTCTTTAAAGTATACCCATACATTGAAGGATGTATCCTTCTGAAGTGAATTCCGGAGTGCATTACTGAGGGGCGCGGCATTCAGAGGAACACAAAAAAACAGAAGAAAAAACGTAAAGGCACACGATCCAGTTTGAAAAAGATATTTACACATCGGATAGCAACCGCACCGCTCATGCTGTAGATTGGCCTGCATACCTTTTCTGACGATTATTTACGATACGCAGAACTAAGTCAATATCATTTCAACCGGATCACTTCAACACGCCTGTTCCGGGCTCTGCCGGCGGCGGTCTTGTTGTCGGCGATAGGCTCAGATTCACCCACGCCAACAGCCCTCACCCGATCGGGACTGATCTCTTTTGACAGAATATACCCCCGTACAGCTTCGGCTCTGGCTTTCGAGAGCTGAAGATTCTTAGTCGGATCCCCCACCCCTTCGGTGTGAGCCCGAATTTCGATCTCGACCTCGGGGTACTGCTTGAGCGTGCGCACGAGAGGATCAATGGCCTGATATGAATCAAACGTCATTTCAGCAGTGCCGCTTCTGAAAAGAATTCCATGAAGAAGCTGCTTTTTGGGCATTTTCACTTCCTGCTTCACCGTATCGGGGCACCCATCCTCGTCTTCATACCCGTTTACTGTTTCCGGTTCATCGGGGCAGAGGTCATTCACATCAAGAATCCCATCCTTGTCGTTGTCACGATCAGGACAGCCATCATCATCCTCAAAACCATCCATGTCCTCAGGCTGATTAGGGCAGCGATCCTTGATGTCCGGCACACCGTCATTGTCATTATCGGGGTCAGGACATCCATCCTGATCCTCGAAACCATCGAAGTCTTCAGGTTCATCGGGACATTGATCTTTAGCATCAGGAATTCCATCACCGTCGTTATCCAGATCGGGACACCCATCCTCATCTTCAAAACCATCCGGATCCTCAGGCTCACCGGGACACTTGTCCAGCGAATCAGGTACCCCGTCATTATCATTATCCGGATCGGGACATCCGTCCGAATCCTCAAAACCGTCGATGTCTTCCGGCTCATCGGGACACTGATCCAGATCATTCCTGATCCCGTCCTTATCATTGTCCTGTGCGGTTAAAAAGCCCCCCCATCCGAACTGAAACTGAAAGGCATACCGGGGAATCACGTCTGAAGAATACCTGTAGCCAGCCGCCTTCCCCTCGGAGGGGTTCCAGTTGAGACGATCCGCATCGCTTCTGGAGGAGAGCGAGAAATCCATAGCCATGGTAAGATAACTGCCGTTGGGTGTTTTAAGTTTGACCCCCGGAGTAATATAGAAGGGGTCCTGAAAGATATCACCACCGGAAAAATTGCTAATCCGGGTTTCCCACTGCAGTTCTGTAAAGATGGTGATGAAATCAGCAGGTGTATACTCAGCCGCAATGCTGGTCAGGGCGATATTGCGCATATCCTGGCTGAACGTAGTCAGCACTCCGCCCAGATTAGTATGAAACAGAAGAGGAACGGTAGGGTACACGTTCTCAATATTGAATGTCCAGAGCAAGGCTGCTTTGAATGCGGGATAGGGCGAGGAGTAAAAGTTTTTTGCAGGATTAATTCCTTTGGAATTGAGATAGTAGGTCTGACGAGGGAAAAGCCCCTGCTTTTTCATTCCAACCGGAATGGTGGAACTCAGTAAAAACGATTGATAGAAAAGTCTTTCCGAAGGCGCCGGATAGAGAAGTTTTGTTGATATCTCGAGATCACCGAATCCCCCATCCTGAATATCATTGAACCCAAGCATATCGTAATAAACCGGAAATGAAACTGCCACATCCCAGAAAGACAGAATCCCAAGCCCCATGTAGATATTTGCAGAGAGTTGTCTTCCCAGATCACGGTAGGCCTGGGTGATGGGTTCACCATCGGCATCGTAGACATCACTTGCAAGTTCACCGTTGATGACGGGACCATCAACATAGTGATGAGACTGGCCGACATTGATTCCCACTCCCACATCCATCGACAGCTTGCCGCCGGTTTTGGCGGAATAGGAGCGCATGATGCCTGTCTGACCGGCAGTATTGAACCCGGCCAGGCATCCCAGAGCGGACGCCAGTATTAATAATGTAAAACAGAATCGCTTCATCAGAGATCCCCAGCCCTTTGGGCCTGGATGGAAATGAAGATTGAAACAATCAGCGCACGGTCGGCGATTTGTTCAGTCCCGGTGAACTGGTTATGAGTACACCCCCACGAGACCAAAATAACATTTTCTGTAGATGTCATGCAAACACCTTGTGCGGACAAACTCCCGAACGGGGTAGTGATTACAACAATTCACCTGCTGGGTAACCGAACGAAAACACATATTTAACCTTCTTCTCTCCCTGCCTCTCTTTTGATTGTAATCAGAAATCTACAGTTATATAATGAAAAAAGAACTATCACTTTCATTCCTCCTTTGGGAAACAGAACACAAATGAACGACCAACTGTACGAAAAAATCAAACATATAGCCAATCTGCCCACTCTTCCCACCATTGCCTCGAGGCTGATGCGCATAGTTAACGATCCGGAGACCAACGCCGAGGAGATCGCCGCATTGGTAAGCCAGGATGTTTCCCTGAGCGCCAAAATTCTCCGGCTGGCAAACAGCGCCTTCTACGGAATACCCCGAAGCATCAGCAGCATCAACAATGCTGTAGTGGTGCTGGGGAACAAAATCATCCAGACAATGGTCCTGGGCCTCACCGTTTTCGATATGTTCGGGGACAGCCCCGAAGAGTCCCGACTGTTCAACCGTGAAAGCTTCTGGACCCATTCACTCAAGTGCGCCACAACGGCAAAGCTCCTTGCATTCCAGTGCAGGAATACAGGCAGGCTTGATCCTGAGGAGGCGTTCTGTGCGGGTCTGCTGCATGATATAGGCAAAATAGTGATGGAGCAGTATCTGCACCGGGATTTTCACGTGGCACTCCGGGCAGCAAGAGATGAAAAGAGGAGCCTCTTTGAGGTGGAGAATGAAATCCTGGGATACAATCACTGCGATGTTGCCGAATGGCTGACAAGCACCTGGTCGCTACCGGAGGGGATAGAGATGTCGGTGGTCTATCACCACACTCCGGACCAGGCTCCTCAGTGCACCTCCGCGGTCACACTCTGCAGCATTGCCGATCAACTGAGCCAGCCCGGCAAGCAGGCTAAAATAGCTCCCGGGATGGGACCGATGCTTGAGGATCTGGGATTGGACAAGACCAGGATGAGTGAAACCATGGCGCAGGT
>JBKHHW010000160.1:0-7400 GCA_046538945.1 Chitinispirillaceae bacterium
AAACTATGCAGAGGGAACCACGGTCTCTCTTTCCGCGGATCCGGCCCAGGGGTGGATGTTCGCGGGATGGACCGGGGATGTCCAAAGCATGGAAAACCCGCTCTCTATCAGCATGGATTCTGACAAATCCATAACTGCCACTTTCACCGAACAGCAGGACCCTCAGGGAGATGAACTGATCGTTAACGGATCATTTTCCGACGGTGACAACAACTGGCATCTGGGAGTCTACGGAGGTGAAGCAAGCGGAGCGGTTGTAGACGGACAGTATGAGACAGTCATAGACCAGGCCGGGAGCGAGCATTGGCATGCGCAGTTCACTCAGGGAGGCATCCGCCTTGAGCAGGGGAAGTCCTACCGCCTGACGTTCGATGCCCGCGCGGTTGCCAACAGATCGATAATCGTGAATGTGGGCCAAAGCGAAGGCGCCTACACCAGCTACTCCGAAATGGAAGAAATACTTCTCACCACCTCCCTACAGACATACACCGTTACCTTCGACATGACTCAACCAACGGATGAAAATGCAAGGGTTGAATTCAACAGCGGTCTCAACGATCTGGACTGGTATCTGGATGATGTCAGTCTGGTGGAAGTGGGAACATCAACCCCCATCTGCACCAAAGCCCCGGTTCCCGCGGCCTGGTCTGTTTCCGTTTCGGAAAACGAACTCATTCTGCAGTCACCGGTAAGAGACAGAGCAGTAGTAGCACTTTACGACATAAGAGGACGCATAGTTGACAAACTTATGAGCGGACCAATAGAACCAGGGGCACTGAACCTAAGCCTGTCGAAGATTCCGGCAGGTAACTACATACTCCTGGTCAGAACCCGTTCCGCGGGGGAACTGTACAGAAAAGTAATATCAAAAGTAAAATAATTTAAGTCTGTTTTCTGCATATGCCGGAACACATAGTTTCCACTTTGTGTTCCGGTTGTATTACCGTTTCAACATCAAGTGACAAACACAATATTAGGAGCATGCAATGAAAAGGATTATGTCACTATCATTTATCATGGTTTCTCTCATTTTCTTTCAGATTCAGGCCAAATCTCCCGTAGAGAAGTTCGGACAGCTCTCCGTTGAGGGAAACAGAGTGATCGGCTCAAACGGCGAACCCGCTCAGCTAAGGGGGATGAGTTTTTTCTGGAGTCAGTGGTCAGAGCAGTACTGGAATTCAAGTGTGGTTGACTGGCTGGTGGACGACTGGAAGGCGACTCTGGTCCGGGCAGCGATGGGAGTAGAAACCATGAATCCGGAAGACCCCGCCTATCTCAGCGACAAAACCCAGCACAAAACAATGGTGAAGACCATCGTGGATGCTGCCATTGAAAACGGAATTTACGTGATAATCGACTGGCATGATCATAATGCTCACTCTCATGAGAGCGAGGCAATCCAGTTTTTCGAAGAAATGGCCAGAGATTATGGCGACTACCCCAATGTCATCTACGAAATCTTCAATGAACCTACCGATATATCCTGGAGCGAAACGGTCAAACCCTATTCAGAAACGGTTATTGATGCCATAAGAGAAATCGACCCCGACAACCTGATAATCGTGGGAACTCCCAAATGGTGTCAGGACGTGCATATCGCCGCAGCAGACCCCATAGACAAAGAGAACATCGTCTACTCACTTCACTACTATGCGGCATCTCACCAGGATTCGCTCAGAGATCTGGCTCAGCAAGCACTCGACCTTGGCATTCCTCTCTTTGCTTCAGAGTTCGGAACCTGCGAATACACCGGTGACGGTTACGTGGACGAAGCGGAAACAGAAGAATGGTTTGCCTTCAAGGATGAAAACCATATCAGTTGGGCCAACTGGTCGATTAACGACAAAGCAGAAAGCGCCTCCGCTCTCAACGGCGGCGCAAGCGCATCGGGCAACTGGAGTGAAAGCGACCTGACCCAGTCAGGTCTGTTCATCAGAAACAAGCTGCGGGAATACGGAAAACCCACAGCCACGGACAGCTTTAGTGTTGTCCGGCAAAAGGCCGGAGAAGGTACCCTTTCACTTTCCCCTGAAGCAGGTCTGTACCAGTACAATTCCCAGGTGTCCATTACCGCAACACCCGATGACGGGTGGGTATTTCTGGGATGGAGTGGCGACCTAAGCGGCACGGAAAATCCTGCTACCGTCACCATGGATTCAGACAAAAAGATCGTGGCGAACTTCACTCAGCAGAGCAGCTCCAGCACCTCAAACCTTCTGACTAACGGTGATTTCGAAAATGGCGAAACGCCCTGGAACTTCCTGGCCAGCGGGGCCCAGGCCCAGGGATCAGTAACCGATGGTGAGTACGAGACGGAAGTCTCATCTCCGGGAAGCGAAAACTGGAACGTGCAGTTCACCCAGAGCGTGGGACTTGAACAGGGCAAAACATACCGCCTCTCCTTCAGGGCCCGGGCACAGTCACCCCGCAGTATAGAAGTGAATGTCGGTCAGGACGGCGGTGCCTTTGCAAGTTACATGGGTGCCACACAGGTAGAGCTTACCACCAGCATGGAAACCTACATGCAGACGTTCACCATGAGCTCTCCGACAGACGAGAATGCCAGGGTGGAGTTCAACAGCGGCACCGAGTCGGTAACATGGTACCTCGATGATGTCACTCTCGAAGAAGTGAACATCACAACGAAGGCCATCAGATCTCGACAAACGGTTTCCCCATGGTCAGTTTCAGTACGGAGCAATGAGCTTGTCATCAGATCACCAAAAGCACGCCTCATCGATGCTGCCCTTTTCAATATCAGAGGACGTGAAGTGACCAGCTTTCAGAGCAGACGCCTTTCAAACGGGAAACTCACTCTTGCCATCAGTGAGTTCCCCGCAGGCAACTACATTCTGAAAGTCAGGGATAGAATAACAGGTGATCTTGCTGTAAAAAATGTCGCGGTGGTTAAGTAGCGCCAGACGCTCAACGTTTAAGGTCAGAAGGTAGGTTCCGATCCGCTCACCCTGAGCCCGTCCGCGGTGTCGAAGGGTGAGCTTTCTTTTACTAATTTCAGTTTTGCCAACTCTGCGCGAGTCTGCTTTCCGGCTGAACTCTGAGTCTTATCACACCTTCGGCACTGCATGAGCTCTTGTTTTCCGTCTTGTGCTCACACGCGTACTCGTTAATGTACTCAGGGATGAATTCCGCACTTCTCAAAAGCAGAATGAATGCCTTTTTGATCCGCTCTCTTCTGCTTAAGCCAGCATCTCTGCATCAGATCCCAACTTACCACTCACCGGCCAATCACTTGTTAACTTTTTGCCAGAAGTCTATACAACGTTTCTTTTACAAAAGGCACCTGTGACGGAAGCACGCTGAATTCCCGTATTCCCGCCTGCAGGAGTGAAGGAATGAATTCAGGATTACCCGCCATTTCTCCGCAGACGAAGCAATCTCTGTTAGTCTGTTTACTGAGCCGGGCAATATCGCTGATCATGGATACTATCTTTACCCCTGCCTCCTTGTAATACTGCGATACCATCAGACTCTCCCTGTCGGCTGCGGCCACAAACTGCTGCAGGTCATTAGTTCCCATACTAATGAATTCCGCATGCTCCAGAATGGATTCTGCATTCATGACCGCCAGAGGTGTTTCGATCATGGCCCCTACTGACGGCTGTTCACCTCGTTTCAGACCCAGAAACCGGGATGTCTCATCGAGTTCTTTTTTGACCTCGATCAGATCATCGGCATTGGATACAAATGGCACGAGTATTTTGATCATGTAAATTTTGGAAAGTAAGCAGAACACTCTAAGCTGGAGTCTGAGAAATTCCCTGTACCTGAGCAGAAAGCGCACCCCGCGGACCCCCAGCTGCGAGCTGTGCTCGGAACCAACATTGAGGTATGGCAATGTTTTGTCCGCACCAATATCTGCCAGTCGCAAAACAGCGGGCTTTTCGTCTAGAGGTTTCAAAGACCGGTAAAGTTCTTCAAACAAAAAACCCTCATCAGGCAGGTCGGAAGAGAGCATATAAATATTTTCGGTCCTGTACAACCCTACCCCATCGCAGTTATGATCAACAGCCGCCTGAACATCCTCTTCCACATTGACATTAGCCATAACCGACACGTGTCCGCGGGAGTCGAGATATCTGCTGTGATCCCGTGAATGCCTCAGAAGGACGCGCTCAACCTTTTGGGCCGTGCAACTTTGCTTAAGAACACTTCTCTTTTCGATTTCGTTTGGATTGGCTATAATTATTCCCTTGGCGGTATCCACTATCACTTCCGTTCCATCGGAAATTTCTGTTTCGGACACGTCGACATCCGATATGAAGGGAATGCCCAGAGAACGAGCGATGAGCGCGGCATGGCAGCCTGGTCCGCCCTCTTTTGTAACCAGCGCCGCCGGTTTTTTCCGGGAGAAGTGTAGTGTATCCGAAGGAAGAAGTCTGCGGGCAAATATAACCCGGTTCTCACCCAACTGTCCCAGAGGATTGTCACCAGCTCCAGTCATTGATCTCAGAATTCTATGCTCGATATCCTCCAGATCAAATACCTTTTGAGAAACGAGGGGATTTGGGGAACTTTTGAACTGTTGACCAAGAAAACTGAACACAAGGCGAATAATACTCTCACCGTTGAGTTTGCGATTCTCAAGCTCACTTTCTATAAGCGAAAACAACCACGGGTCTTCGAGTAACGTACGGTGAGTAATGAATATATCCCTTTCCTCTTCCAGACCGAGATCGGATACATCCAGCTCTTCAAGCTCTTTTCTCACCTTCTCGATCACTTTGAGAATTCTGCCCGACTCCCTGCCGACCTCCTCTTCCCGGATTTCCCAAGTCTCCGTTTCGCGACTCAACACATCCTTGTAATGGAAAGCGTATCCCACTCCCACACCATCTACCAGAGAGACACCACTGAATGTTTTTCTTACACTATGATGTTTTTTAACGTACTGCATTGCAAATCCCTGATTACCGGACCGGCTCGACAGTAGTCTATAAAAGAAGCATACAGCCGGTTACAATGAGGACATACCGAAGCAACCGGACCTAAGTTGATCAATAAGGAGTTCGACCCAAATTAAAAATTATTTATTTGCCATCCGTCGTTGCCAGAGGTGCTGTTCTGCATTCCAATACTATAATGTTTCACCATTATTTCACATATTCGCAGGCCTATTCCTCATTCGTACTCGACTTTCCTCTCTGCGCTCTGCGCTTTTTGGCATCTCTGGGCGAGAATTCTGCCTGTCACTCCCGGGTTTTCCCGCCAGTTTCATCTCTTGATTACTGTCACATGTTCTTTCTGTATGCCATCAGCCCGTACACTGATGACGTATATCCCCGAAGCCAGATTTCCGGTATTGATATCCAGCATGTTTCCACCCGCGGAAAACACTCTCTTTGCTCTCTTAACCTGTACGCCCTTAAGGTCGGTCATGCTGAAATGGACTGGCCCCGGAGATCCGAGAGTAAAGAAGAGACGAAGCATGTCCCTTTTAACAGGAAGGACCTTTACCCCTTTAAAACCCTGGGCCATCTGTTTTTGGAGAACGGGAGTGCCGGGGGTGGCACTGAATGCTCCCCAGTTTACGGGATCGTTTCCGTACTGGCTTATATTTTTCCTGTAAATAGTAGTTCCCACTTCACAAGTTGGCCAGGGTGAATCATTCGAATATTTTACCTTGTCTATATCCATGTAGGGGATAATCGAGTCGGGGCTTGCATCATCAAGGTAGGGCTCGCAAGGCATCCTTATGGTGATAGCCTCTCCACCGCTCTGCAGTGTGCCGCTGAACGGAAAAACCTTTGTTTCTTCGGACAAACCGTTTATTGCCCGAAAAGTGTAAGCATCGACCTGATCCGAGAACAGCAGGGCGACTTCACCCGCGGCAAGGGAAACATCTGGCGGGAAATGGAAACTCAGGCCTTTTACCTGCCAGGTGTTTACCGGCCTGAACGGATCGAAGAGATCCACTTTCTGTGCGGATATATTCTTGATCTCCACATAGCTTACTGCCGTTGAAGGGTTATAATTGATTTCGGTTACAACCACCGGGCCCACTCTGGGAAGGCTGTTTTCCTGTCCCAGAGTCTGCTGGGCCATTGCCACGCAGTGCTCCTCGCCGGTGGAAGTGATATACCTGCCGAAACTGGTACCGTTGTCAATCTCGCCGAATTTTAATCCATGGCTATAGCCGGTAAGTTCTTCTCCCTCTGCTGAAAATATATAGGCACCCTCACCATGAGAACTAAGTGCGAATGCTTTAGCGTCGCCAACTCTGTTGAAATCTCTTTCATCAAAGACCAGATATCCTTTCGGGGCAATAACCGAGCCGTCAGGTATGAGGTATTTCTTTGGCTCCTGCTTGTCATCGGTGAGATACCACCCGCTGATATCCGCCCGGGTATCTCCCGGATTGAAAATTTCTATAGCATCATAGGACGGCAGGTCTGTATGGGACAGTATCTCGTTCACATACACAACTGGCAATTCGGCCGGTTCACTGTCGTCTCTTCCCGGTGACCCGTGCACAGAACTGGATGCTCTCCAGTAACCCGCGTTTTGCGGAGATCCCTTTCCGTTCGGGTCGACAGAGACAAGCGAGAATCCCGCCCCGTCGGCACTGACAGGCCAGGGTGCTTTTGTATCATACTCGAAATCCAGGACGACTTCATTACTGAACGTATCCACCAGAGTTACACGCTCGCCGCTGTTGTTCAGTTTGCCGCTATAGATTCCTAAAGGAAAAAAACCATATCTCTCTTCAAACCGTCCCGAATCGGCGGCAAGTACAACAAACTCTCCTGCAGGAAGGCGGTAATCGGCAGGGAAATTGTATGTTATTCCGTCTGTGAAGCTGAATCTACCCATGCCCCTGGATGTGCTTCCGGTATTTTTGATCTCTATAAATTCATACAGATTTTTGTCTGCAGTGTCCGCTCCGGGAAGAGGATGGTAGTGGATTTCAGAAATGATAATGGCTGACCGGGGGACAGAAATGCACAAGAACAGTAGGGCCGCTGCTGTTTTGATAAGATTCCCTTTGCTAGAACGAATGCGCAGCATTGCTGGCCTCCTTTAAGTGATTGTGTATTGTTGATTGTCTGTCATTAAAGTCATACAGGCGGTTTTCGTAAACCTCCCTCATTCCCGCAAGGTATTTGGAGAAACTGCTGCGGTGAAGATCGAAGGTACGGATCAGATCCAGCATCCAGAGAGGCACCTGGCTTGTATAGCATTTGAGTTCAAGAACGACATCTTCATCGGAGGGAAACGTAAACTCGTCGCTACAATGAAGTAGCTCTTCCGGTTCAGGAACACATGAATAGCCGCCCTGCCTTTTATAGCACAGGTTCTTATCGAAAGTGATCCGGGCATACTGATCATACCTGGACACAAAGGCTTTTCTCTTGTACTGGATGAGCACTTTCGGTTCTGCA
>JBKHHW010000161.1:0-7274 GCA_046538945.1 Chitinispirillaceae bacterium
GGATGGAGAATACTGCAGCTATGATGACACTGTGTCTATCCGCATCAAAGCGGAGTACTGTATGGAGAAAGGGTATGGGGGAGCTATTATCTGGGAGTTGAAATCGGATTTTCTGGCGGATGGCTCTCAGCCGCTTCTGGCTGCTGCAGCAAACACTCTGCTCAAAGCTACTACGACGGTCAGGCGTGCAGGCGAACCGGAAGGCTTCGGGTTAGTCTGTGATTACAGGGGCGGAGAAGCCAGAATCCGGTTCTCTCTGGTCAAAGGGTCGGATGTGTCACTTTCTCTGTTTGATCTCTCGGGTCGTTCTGTTTACACATTCGGTCGGAGGTTTGGTAAGGGAGAACACTCTTTCACCGTGCCGGTCAGGAGAAAATTGGCAACGGGTAACTACCTTCTCCGTTTGGAAAAAGAGAATAGGGTTTACACTTCACCATTTACCGTCAGCAAGTGATGTCGGGTTTGTAAAAAGAACCATTTGGGGTGGTCAGATAGTGAAGTGACAGATGCAGTTCATGAGCTGCATCTGTCATTTCTATGTTTATCCTGATTGGCGGAAAAATGCGGTTTCTTACCAGTTTTCGGCCAGAAGTTCGAAGTGAGCCTGGGGGTGAACGCAGGCAGGGCAGGTTCCGGGAGCTTCTTCGGCTTCGTGGATATAACCACAGTTGCGGCAGTACCAGTAGACCTTGCCGTCCTTTTTGAACACGGTACCCTCTTCCAGGTTTTTAAGAAGTCCCAGGTAGCGCTTTTCGTGCTGCTTTTCGGCGATGGAGATCTTTTCAAAAGTAGTTGCTACTGCAGGGAATCCCTCCTCGCGGGCTTTCTGAGCGAAAACAGGGTAAAGATCAGACCACTCCTCGTGCTCGCCGCCCGCCGCTGCTTTGAGGTTTTCGGCGGTTGTGCCGATAACACCCGCGGGAAATGTGGCTGTGATTTCAGTCATACCCCCCTCCAGATGCTTGAAAAACCTCTTCGCGTGCTCTTTCTCCTGATTTGCGGTTACCTCGAAAATATGAGAAATCTGCACATAGCCCTCTTTTTTGGCTACGCTGGCGAAATAGGTGTAACGGTTGCGGGCCTGGGACTCTCCTGCAAAAGCCTTCAGGAGATTCTTCTCTGTTTCAGTTCCTTTGATGGAAGCCATAGTTACTTCCCCTTTCTTTGAGTTGGTTGGTTATTTTGATTTTTGCACGTTTTGCATAAACCCAAAAAATCGACGCGGTGATGAGTGACTGTGAATGAACTCATCTTTTCTATCTTCTCTTTCATTTCTGAATATTCGGGCAGTTCTATATCCTCCACGTATCCGCATCTTTCACATATCAGATGGGAATGAGGAGTGGTCTGGCCATCATAACGGTCATATGTGCTGCCGAAGGGCAGTTTGAGTATAAGTCCCTGGCTCATAAGCACTTTCAGATTGCGGTAGACGGTGCCCAGGCTCAGCTCCGGAATTTCATCCTTGAGTTTTCTGTAGATCCAGTCCGCTGTGGGATGTGAATCGGTCTCCTGAAGCACCTCAAGGATTCGCTCTCTCTGACGGCTCTTTCTGTATTGCATACACCCCTTACCAGTAATCGTTATCATTACTAATATGTGTGATCGCCAAAAGATTGTCAACCTTTTCAAGAAACTTAAAACGAAACGGCTGAATTGATCTTTTCATTCTGCATCGGTTGGGGTATTATTGTTGCATAAAAAATCCAGACTGCCCAGGTGATTTGGCATCGGCAGGTCAGTAATTATTTTGAAACAGTACCCGAAAATGAAAGTATTTGAATGATATGCACCATTTCGGGATAAACCAAACATCTGAAATGACAGGGTGCCCGATGGATTATCTTCTTTTCATAACTATACCCGCCGCGATTGTGCCCTCCTTTATACTTCTGTGGTATTTTTACAGCAGAGACGAGTACAGGGAACCTCCTCATCTGGTGATAAAGACTTTTCTTCTGGGGGTGCTGGCGACCGGTGCGGTGGTGCTGATGGGCATACCGGTTAAGGGTTTGTTTGCCCGGATACAGGATCCTGTTCTTTTCAGTGCGGTTGAGGCGGTCCTGGGAGCTGCGGTTCCTGAGGAGAGCATGAAGATGCTGGTGATAGTTCTTTACTGCATGCGTAAAAAAGATTTTAACGAGATGATGGACGGGCTTGTGTACGGCGCTGCGGCGTCACTGGGTTTCGCCACTCTGGAGAATGTGCTTTATGTGAATGACGGAGGTCTTTACAGTGCTCTGATACGTGCTCTTACCGCAGTTCCGGGGCATGCGGCCATGGGTGTGATGATGGGGTATTATCTGGCAAAGGCCAGATTTGGGGGTGATAAGAAGCTCTATTTGCTGGCCTGGCTTGTTCCCGTGGGTTTTCATGCGGCATACGATTTTCCCCTGATCCTGCAGATGGCTTTGAAGAATGTTGGAGAGCTGCATCCGTTTCTCAATCTGGGACTTATTTTGGGGTTTGTTCTGATTTTGAGAATAGGGCTTTCTGCTGCAATCAATCTGTTTCGGGAAGTGAAAAGTGATCAGCACGAGAAGAGAATGGAGGAGATTGCGCAGGGAGTCGAAGAGAGTTTAAACAATGAGGAGAGCAATGATGTGGGCGGGTCTAGTAAAACCGTTTAGTTTGGCTGGGAGGTTTGCTGTCGTGGCTGACAATAAGGTATAATTTAGAAGAATCCTCACCCTTCCGGGGGAATACATAATCGACAAAAGGTTTTGCCTAAAGGGTGATTGCTGCTCGTAAGCAGCGAGGTTACTCTCTTTCCTAATTATCCAGAAAACTGGGCGGAACCGTTACAAACAGGTTTTGTATATTATGGAAAAGGAAAGGCATTACCGGACATAGAACATTTGATTGCTCATACAATAAGTTTTCTTTCCGGCTTTGGTGGTTTGTCATGCTGGGCAAATGAGGTTATTCCGATCATAGTATTTATCCTGAATCGATTCTAATTCTTTGCAACCACTCCTGCTTTTTGTTTTATTTATCTAATTGAGGGAAATTGCATTCATTATTCGGCATCGTAAGGCATATCGGAGCAGGTACAGTGACATATCGAGAAAATTGGGTATCTTTTCTTCTGCTGGTTCTGTTTATCAGCGCAGTTTGGAGCCAAACAAGTTTGCAGGGAACTGTTGTAGATTCATCTGATACTCCCGTTCCCAATGCAGAAGTGTATCTTAAGAGTACTGGTCAAAAACAGATCACCGGTTCTGACGGAAGTTTTACCTTTAAGGTAAATTCATCCAGCACTTCTCCTCCACCTGCTTATCATAGTAGAACTGCAACAGTTCGTGTTCATTCTCGCGGTTTAATGGAGATTGCTATTGAAGGACAGCAGTCGGTGCGAGTGGATGTATTTGATCTGGGGGGAAAAAAGATTGCCACCATCTATAATGGTATTCTGGATGCCGGTAATCACCGGATGCGCTTCCCCCGTACCATCGCAAAACAGATGATGTTGATCAGAGCCCGGGTCGGTTCAGCTGAAAAAATCGGAAAACTTGTCCCTGGCCAGAAACTCCAAATTTTCACTGTAGCCGGTGAATTTGAACCCGGACTGGGTAAACGGAATCAATCCGCGGCTGATCAGGTTACAGTGAAGCATTATGAATTTGACGATGCGGTAGTACCTGTAACCGATTATGATGAAATTGTCCCGGTACGGCTAACTCGCAAAAAGCTCAATACCCGTCTTATAAACAAAATGAGAATCGGTGATACATTATGGAACAGTTCAAATCAACTGCGGCTGGTACTCGATTCGATAAGTGATCAGCGGTGCTGTTGTGATTGTGAGTGTAATTTACCAGGATTTTACCAGGCATATTTTTCATTTTTTTCCGATTCGATTCCCACCTCTGTTCAACTGCATTCCACCCAGCAGCGTGAGATTGTTGTTGATGAATACAGAATTTCATTGCAGGGTATTCTACCCGAATGTCCCTCCACGGATGATGAAAACTACAAGATTGGAGTAGCATGTTTACCTGTTGATTCTCCCCATATTCATGAAAATCTGAGTTTCGAATTTTTCGAAACGGATCAGCCCGGGGAAAGAAAGCTTAGAAAGCATGATGATACATTTGATATTGCCGACTTCGAAACGGCTGCCGATTGGGAGAAGCGTAAAAACTATCTCAGAAGGCACATTCTGTTTGCCAGTGGATTATGGCCCGAAACAGGGTTTGTTCCTCTGGAGTCTACGATTCTGGATGCCTACGAAGGGGATGGGTTTATTATAAAAAAGGTATTTATGCCTATTTGGGAGGGGTATTATCTGACCGGAAACCTTTATCTTCCCACTGAACAGAAAGAAAAACACCCCGCCATGCTGGCCCCTCACGGCCACTGGGTTAATGGAAGACTTCAAAACAGCAGCCAGGTGTCAGTACCCGGGCGGTGCATTCATTATGCCAAACAGGGCTATATTGTTTTCTCATATGATATACCGGGTAATGTTGATTCTAAACAGGTGGACCACTTTTTTACCAGGAGCGGTTCCTGGGGATGTTACAGCAATCCGATCGATGATATCTGGGGAATAAGCAATGGCAGTCTGCTCATGGCGCATTCGATGAGAGCAATGGATTTCCTGTATTCTTTGGACAGGGTCGACACTTCCAGAATCGGTGTGACCGGAGCATCGGGCGGGGCGACCCAGACGGTGTTTCTTTCCGCGGTGGATGACAGAATCGATGCCCTGGCACCGGTAAGTCATATATCGGCTCACGAGCAGGATGGCTGCGGCTGCGGAAATGCGCCTTTGTTGCGCCTGCATACAAACAATGTGGAAATTGCCGCAATGGCCTCTGACAAACCCATTTGTCTCGTGGGTTCTAAAAATGACTGGTCATGTAATACGATGACTGTGGAATATCCGATGATCAGAAAAATATACCAGCTTTACGGTCAGGCTGATCTGGTGCAGGCCACGGTTTTCAATTTCGGTCACAACTACAATCAGACCAGCCGGGAATATGTATATAACTGGTTCAGAACCAGATTTCTCCCGAATCAGTCCTCGGAGTATAGAGAAGACTCGGTGACCATTCCTTCAAAAGAGGTAATGAGTGTGTGGTCGGAGCATTCTCAGCCTTCGGATGCTCTTGATGAGAGCGGAGTGAGAGCTATGTTCAAACGGAAGGCACAGGATGAATTCGGTCAGCTTTTCCATGCCGGTGATATGCAACTCGAAACCAGTATCGAGAAGTACAGGAAGGTATGGAATCATGTGATTAGTTCTCCTCCGTCTGAAAAAATCGAACTGGTTGATTGTCTCGATGAATATTCGATACCGTCCAGAAATCTGGATGTGGAGAAGATTGCCATTGCCAATAAAATGGACGGAAACATCCTGGAAGCGGTTCTGTTCAAACCTCAGAAGAATGCCAGCTCAGAAGGACTGCTGGTGGTTAATGGTCAGAATACCAGTATGCTGAAAACGTTTTTCAGTCGTGAAAATACCGTCATTCATGATGCCCTCAGACGCGGTGCCACGGTAATGCTTATTGATAAACTGCAATATGATCACTATAACTTCTACTCCAGGGAAGTAAAGGAGTTCAAAACCGAGGGGATAGTCAAGGGTACTGATTTTTTCACATCGTACAACAGGACGGATGAGGCTCTGTGTGTACAGACGATAACAGATGCTTTGTCATATCTGAATAACCGAACAGGAATCGATAAATCATCACTCTACTGTACTGGAAATGCGGGCGTTCTGGGACTTGTGGCGTCAGCAATCAATGAAGACATATCCTCAGCGGTGTTTGATTTAGATCACTTCGATCCGGAGAGTGATGATGACTATCTGCAAAAACTGTTTATTCCCCATATAAAAAGGGCAGGGGGGATTGAAGGGGCTCTGTGCGTGAGTCATGCAGAGAATATTATGCTCTACAATAATGAAAGCAGCTTTCCTGAGGGCAGGATACAGACATTCATCTCAGAAAAAAGAGGTGGTACGCTTGCAGTTGAAAGCTCTTTTAGCACAACTGCTGTTTCTGATTTTCTATTTGAAGAAGATTGAAGGTTCAGCACTTCGGCAGTGTGAAACCAAGTCAGAGGGTAAGAACGTCAGTAGCTGACCATACCTTTTCTGAATCAATTGCTGTTTGCAAATCATCACCTTTTGCCTCACTGCATGTTTTCCGGCCGTATCAGACAGATATATTGACCGGGCGTAACTGACCCGATTTGCAGTGAAAGAAAACTCTTTAGAGTATATCTATTCATTGTCATAAAAGAGGACTGCACATGAAATCGGTTCCGTTCAAAAAAGGTCTGCTCAAGCTCAGTAAGAATACATACGCCTATCTTCAGCCGGATGGCGGCTGGGGTTTGAGCAATGCGGGGCTTGTCGTCGGAAAAGAATCATCACTTCTGGTCGACACGCTCTACGATCTCAAGCTGACATCCCAAATGCTTGATGAAATGAGTTCTGTTCTGCCGTCGGGGAAAACTATCGATTATCTCTTCAATACTCATGCAAACGGGGATCACTGGTTCGGCAACAGCCTTCTCAAGGGGGCGCGGATCATATCCACCGAGGCGTGTCTGCGGGAAATGAAGGAGCTTCCGCCCAAAAAGATGAATCTGCTAATGAGGTTATCCTTTCTTCTGGGCAAGGGGGGAAAATATGCCAGGGAGTCGTTCCGGCGGTTCCATTACGGTAACATCAAACCCCTTTTTCCTCAGAAAACATTCAGCGGTGAGATGGAGATTGAACTGGGCGATATCGGTGTAAAGCTGATCGAGCTTGGTCCTGCACATACAAAAGGGGATGCCGTGGCGTTTCTGCCGGATAGAAAAATCGTGTTTGCGGCTGATCTGCTGTTTATCAATTCCACGCCCCTTGTATGGGGATTCCCTTTAAGTAACATGATCAGAGCTTGTGAGTATCTGCTTGATCTCGATGCCCACACTTTCGTTCCCGGCCATGGCCCGGTAACCGACAAAAGTGGAGTGGAAGAGGTGAAGAGGTATTGTGAATTTATAGACAAACAGGGCCGCACTGTTCTGAGCGAAAATTGTTCACTGGTGGAGGCTGCAAAGAGAATTGATCTGAAGCAATACGCTTCCTGGGCTCATCAGGAGCGTCATGTGGCCAATCTGTATTGTGTATATAGAGAAATGTTTCCGGGTAAGAAGCCGCTGGGGCCAATTTCGGTTTTCGGGCTCATGGAGGAGTTCAGAAGAAAAGAATGAAAACTCGTCATTAGCTGTTCAGTTTCGCAGTGATTCTCACAAGTTTTCCATTC
>JBKHHW010000004.1:0-56867 GCA_046538945.1 Chitinispirillaceae bacterium
CTGATCTTCAGTCCCCGCCCGCTGAGGTATTCCTTAAGCTCCTTTATGGTGTATTCGCCAAAGTGGAGCATTGAGGCGATGAGGGCGGCATCGGCGTGACCCTCCGTGAGCACATCATAGAGATGCTCGGGCCTCCCTCCGCCTCCGGAAGCGATAACCGGGATATTCACCGCATCGGCGATCATCCTGGTGAGGTTTATTTCGTAGCCGTCTTTGGTGCCGTCTGCATCTATGGAATTCACCACCAGCTCTCCCGCACCCAGGCTTTCCCCCTTTCGGGCCCACTCTAGCGCGTCGATTCCGGTATGAGTGCGCCCGCCGTGAGTGACTATCTCATAGCCGCTGGGAATAGTTGCGCTCTGTTTTACTTTGAGCACATCCATCGACAGTACAACCGCCTGAGAGCCCAGTACCCGGGCGGTCTGGCTTATAAGGTTTGGGTTTGACACCGCGGCAGTGTTCACGTTCACCTTTTCCGCTCCCGCCATGCGCACGCGGGTGCAGTCCTCGACCGTGCGCAGCCCGCCTCCCACTGAAAACGGAATGAAAATGCGGGATGCCACTTCGCTTACCACATCGATCATTATATCCCGTTTGTCACTCGATGCGGTAATATCGTAGAAGACAAGCTCGTCTATGCCTTCGTTGTAGTATTTCTCGGCGGTCACAACCGGATCGCCGATATCTTTTGTGTTGATAAATTTTACGCTTTTGGCCAGCTTTCCATCCCGCACATCAAGGCAGGATATCACTCTTTTGCTCAGCATGGGGAACCGTCCCAAAGTGAAAAGTTCTTCAGAATCGACAGGCCGACCGGACCGCTCTTTTCAGGATGGAACTGGGTAGCGACCAGGTTCTCATTGCCGATGACAGCCGGAAAATCGGTTTCGTATTCGCATTTTCCCACTATGGCACCCTCATCCTTCGGGAGAGGGTAGTAGGAATGGACAAAGTAGAATTCGTCTTCCGGTTTCACCTCTTTGAACACCGGGTGCGGCTTTTCGATCCGTATTGAATTCCATCCCATATGCGGTATCTTGAGGCTTCTGTCCTTCAGACTGAACCGGCGGCATTCTCCCTGCACCAGTCCCAGACACTCGGTATCACCCTCTTCGGAGTGTGAAAGAATTATCTGGGTACCCAGGCAGATACCCATAATAGGAGTTTTTCTCCCGAACGCTTCAACAAGAGCCTTATCCAGTCTGCGCTCTTTCAGCACAGCCATGGCGGAAGAGGCGTGCCCGACTCCGGGAAATATAATACGCTCGGCACTGAGGACCTCGTCGGGATCCGGCGTGATCTTATTGGCGATTCCCAGATAATCAAGTGCCCTTTTCACCGAGGTCAGGTTTCCGGCTTCATAATCGACTATGGCTATCATCTAAATTCTCTCTGTTTTGACTGTTCCGGACCAGACTACAAAAATACGTTATTGCCGGGGTGTTTAAAAACAGCTTTGGACTGAGGAATACGGCAGCAGAGCGGTTTTGATGGAGATATTCCGGCCATTCAGGTTTAAACTGCATAAAAAGGGTTCCTCAACCGATCTGCATATATATTTTAATAGATCATCCAAAATGCAACCCGGTGAAACACGAAAGAAGAGTGATGAAGGAATACGATTACTACCTGTTCGATGCCGATGGGACACTGTTTGACACCACTGAAATGATCTATCAGTGTTTCGATTATTCGCTGCGCTACTTTAATAAGCCGATGGTTTCAAGAGAGATGATTTTTTCAAACATTGGCCTGCCTCTGAAAGATCAGATCGAAGTATATGTGGGGAATGTGGATGAAGAATTTCTGCAGGCGTACAAAAAAGTACACATGGAGTATCAGCTTTCTATCTACAGAGACTACATCCGTCTCTTTTCCGGCGTTGCCCGGACGTTAAGCGAACTCAAAAAGCGGGGAAAGAAGTGTGCTGTGGTATCCTCCCGTTTCAGAAAATCACTTGACACTTTTCTTAAGGAGATGGAAATCCGCACCTTTTTCGATGTGGTGATGTCTCCGGAGGGAACCCGGCTTCACAAGCCGCATCCCGAACCGGCACTCAAGACTCTGGAGCTTCTGGAATGCAGGGATTCTTCAGAAGCGCTGTTTATCGGAGATGCATCCTTTGACATCGAGTGCGGTGCCGGGGCCGGAACAGATACAGCCTTTGTAAACTGGAGCAGGTGCAGTGCGGATTCTCTTTGCGTGAAACCGACGTATGTGATAAAGCGGATGGAGGATCTTGTTGTATGAAAAGGTACATTTTATCTGTTGCCGTTATTTCGGCTCTGATTTCAGCATGCACCAATCCTGTCGACAATCGCAACAGAGAATATGAAAGGTATTATTTCGCCGCTTCGATGCTTGATGTTTACTTTTTGTTCAGAGAAAAGATGCCTCCGGATCTGTATGCCTTCGATAGTCCTGAGTTACTTTACGCCAGTGTCGACGAATTGTTCACTTCCTACTATTCGCCTGAGCTGGCGGTTCTTTTTCTGGGTAGCCTTACAACTGCTACAAGCGGTGCCGGCATTAGATATGATTCAGTCCCTTCCGGGTATGTCATAAAAAACGTGTTTGCGAATGCTCCTGCTCATGACTGCGGGCTTGAGAAAGGGGATACTATCACCCATGTGAATGACATCACCGTTGCCGGAGTCCCGAAGGCGCAGTTCGATCTGATGCTTTCAGGGGAAGTCGGAGAGTCTGTTGATGTGACTGTAAGGCGCGGCCCGGAAGCGATCACAAAAATGCTCACCTTCGCCTCTTATGCCGAGCCTTCCGTTTTCCACGAATACATCGACAGTGCAACGGCTTACATCCAGATAACCGGATTTTTCAACGAAACTGTAGTTCCGGGAGGGACCGCAGCCGAATTTTCTGATGCTTTGGACAGTACTTCAAATGCGGAAAATCTGATCCTTGATCTCCGCAAAAACGGGGGAGGGTACATAACCCAGTGCCTGGATGTGGTCTCCTGCCTTGTAGAGCCCCATACTGAAGTGATTCATACTCTGAAGAGGGATATTGAGGGTGATTTTATTGTGGAGGACTCGATCACCTACAGAACCGAATCGGGAGGGAATGCTTCGTCAAGGCGGATTTTCATACTTATGAACAACAGGACCGCGAGTGCCTCGGAAATACTCATATCAGGTCTGAAAAACGCCCGTGATGATGTGTTTTTATTCGGGACCAGGACCTACGGAAAGGCGCGGGGGCAGGTGTATGCTGTTGGTCCTGATTCCTGCCTTGCAACGGTGACCTGTCAGATTTTCTGGCCGGTTTCCGGAGAACAATATGATCTGGTGGGTATAGAGCCGGATGTAGCCGTGGAGTCGGGTAATTCCCTGGCCGCGGCCTGTACCCATATTTCTGAAGGTAAACTGGCGAAACAGGCAATCTCAGAAAAAATAGATGCCATCGATACATACATCAATTCCTCATTTAACAGATCCAGGTGGAAACCGCTTGCTGTAGGGGAATACAGGGTTACGGAGAAGAAATGATCCAAACAAGCGAACTGGTAAAAAACTACGGTAAAAACATGGCCCTTGACGGAGTGTCTTTCGAAGTGGCGAAAGGTGAGGCTTTTGCACTGCTCGGACCTAACGGTGCCGGCAAAACAACCATCATCAAAGTGCTTCTTGATTTCTCTCGTGCCGATCACGGGACAGCCAGAATAAACGGACTGCCCAGTACAAAAAGCGAATCCAGAAAAAAGGTGGGGTACCTGGCCGAAAATATTCGTCTGCCCCAGCACCTGAATGCAGTTGATTTTCTTAAAAGAACTGCGGCCCTGAGAGACGAAAATGAGGCAGCTGACCGCATCCTGCCCCTTCTGGAAAAGGTGGGACTCAAGGGTAAGGAAACGTTCCGCACTTTAGGGTATTCAAAGGGGATGAAGCAGAGACTTGGGCTTGCCGCCGCACTTCTTTGCGATCCTCAGGTGCTCATTCTTGATGAACCCTCGACCGGCCTCGATCCGATAGGAATCCGGGAGTTCCGCCTTATTCTGGAAGATCTCAAAAACCGGGGAGTCACCATTCTGCTCAACTCCCATGTCCTCTCCGAAGTGGAGCGGTTGTGTGACAGCGCCGCCATCATGAACAGAGGGAAAATTCTGGTCAAGGGCAGATTGTCGGAACTGGTGAAGGATGGAGAAACGCTGGAGGATGTGTTCGTGCGGTATGTGAGCGCCGATCAATCCTGAACCGGAACGCTCTTCCATCCTTGTGGCGCCTTATACTCTAAACTGCCTGACTATCTCATCAAGATCGGTGGCAAGCTGCGAAAGCTCGCCGATACTCGACTGTATCTGCTGAATTCCGCTGTTGGTTTCCGTGCAGGCCAGGCTTACACCCTGGATGTTCTTTGAAACCTCCTGTATTCCTTTTGCTCCCTCGGCCACATTCTTCGCGGTTTCCGCGGCGGCTTCATTTATACCGCTTACATTTCGTGACACTTCGTTCACTACCGCATTCTGCTCTTCCACCGCGCTTACGATGGTGTGGCTGATGGTGCTCACTTCTTCTATGATGGAGGTTATTTCCTTTATTGAATTTATAGCTTTTTCTGTATTGGATTGAGTGCTTTCAATCTGATGGGATATCTCCTGGGTAGCCTGGGCGGTTTGACGCGAAAGCTCCTTGACCTCGCTGGCCACCACTGCAAACCCCTTTCCCGCATTCCCGGCCGAAGCTGCTTCTATTGTGGCGTTCAGTGCCAGCAGATTGGTCTGGTCGGCAATGTCATTGATAAGCTCGACTACTTTACCTATTTCACGTGAAGCAATTCCCAGGTTCTGCATGATTTCCGATACTCCTCGGGCCTGGTCGTGGGCATTCTGGGCTATCTGCGATTCCTTCTGGCAGTTGCGGGCTATTTCATTTATTGAAGCCCCGAGTTCCTCTATGGAAGAGGCCGCCGTGGATACCGAGGCGGACATCTCTTCGGCGGATGCTGAAATGTTGGTGACATTGGAAGAAACCTGCTCGCTTGTTGAGGCAATTGTCTGAGACTGGGCAACCATCTCCTCCGAACTTGCCGATATCTGTACGGATGCACTGCTGAGCTCCTCCGAGGAGTGTACCAGTACGGTACCGTTTTTGGTAAGTTTGGAAATGATTTTTTTGAGAGATTCGATCGTGGCATTGACGGCACCGGCAATCTCGCCTAGTTCATCGCCGGAAACGAACTTGACCTTCCTGGTCAAGTCGCCCTTGCCCAAGCTCTTGACCACAGGCAGAATGTCCTGCAGCTGCTTTGATATGGTGCGGATCAGCAACAAGCTGAAAACCAAAATCAGTGAAAAGGCAATGACTAGAGTTGCAATTGATCCGAGTAAAACAGTTTTGAAGCGGGCTTTACTTGTCTGATATATCTCATCCGCCACGCTGAGCTGCAGAGAAATCAGTCTGCTGATTTCCGAGGTCAGGGGATCAACAACCGTATACAGTTGCCTGGTTTCGTTTGTAAGCCGACCGGATACGCTGTCTTCCATTCCGGCCAGCCTGGTTTCAATAGTCTTGATTTCCTCATTAACCGGCTTTTTTAAAGAATTGACCTTTTCGGCCAGTTCAGCTTCCTTTTTGGTCAGAGTGGTGGACATGTATGCATTCCATCTCTCGTCAATTTTCCGCGAGGCTTCCTCAAACTGTTCGAGGACCTGTTGAACAGTCAAAATTCCCGCATTACCCTTGTTGAGTGCATCCACAACAGAGATGGCATAATTGTCCGAAACAATTTTCAGGTCTCTGAGCGGGACTACTCTGTCATGGTACATGGTCTCCATCCCGCCAACCGTGTTTTTCAGGTGAATGATAGTTGAAAAGCCCATGAAAAGTATAATAGCTAAAGATACGATACTTAGAAGCAGTAGTTTTGCCTTGATGCTGAATTGAGAAAACATGTTGCTTTCACTCCCTTGGTGTTAACATAATTGGTGAACATCATTTTATTATGCTGTTTGCACGTCTGCAACATGAAAAATGTTAATTTTACGTTAGCAGGTTCCCATGATGAGCGCATTTGGTATTTTGTTTAAAAAAGAAAGAGACTGCAATGAAAATCCTCCCCATTTCCAAAATTGCCCTCTACACCGCCGCGGATGAATTCCGCAGCAGAGGTTTTCTTGTGCTGACGATTGTCTCCGTACTGGCCCTCGTTCTTCTGAGAGGGTGTTTCAGCGGAGAGGTGATTGTTAACGGCGAAGAACTGGAACAGGCCGATATTGGGTGGCATGCCTCATTCATAGCTTATCACTTCATTTCTGTTGCGGGGATGCTTATGGCGGTGCTGATCTCCATGAGGCTGTTCAGAAGAGATAAGGACAGCGGTATGATGGTGAGCGCACTGTCCGCTCCGGTAAGCCGGAGGGAGTACCTGGTGGGGAAAAGCCTTGGGGTGTGGGCGCTGAGCACCGCCTTCATGGCTGTTCTGTATCTGACGGTTTACCTTGTGGTGCTTATAAATGTCGGTGCGGGGATCCCGGGCTTTCTGCCTACAGCACTTGTTTCTTCTCTGAGTGTGCTTTTTCTGGTGCAGATGGTGCTGGTTCTTACTCTTTTTGCATCGGATATCCTGGCGGCGCTTGCCGGTTTCGTGGTGATAATCGTCTCCTTCATATCAGATTCTTTCTATATGGCGCTGCGGTCCGATCTGGCCCGGCAGTTTGTCGAGAATCCCGATGAAATTCCGGTGGCGCTTTGGAGGATAGTGTGGCCCAAAGTCGCTGCACTTCAGTACTATACTGTTTCTCTGATGCAGGGGGAAACATTCCATTCCATGGGGCCGGTTCATCCCGTTTTCAATCTGCTGATCTATGTAGTACTTTTTTCCCTGCTTCTTGATTGGAAATTCCGCCGCGAGGAGATCACCGCCTGAGCTACTAAAAGCCTCTTTTCCCGTAACTTCTCCTCCGCTCCATCATCTCTTTATGGATTTTGAGGTAATGAGCATGGCGCCATCGGGCTATCTCGCCTTTTTCCACCAGCTCCTTGACTCTGCATCCCGGTTCCTGATCGTGTTTGCAGTCATTGAAACGGCACTCTCCAGTGACCTTTTCCAATTCCGGGAAGTGCGACACCACTGTTTCTTCGGGAACTGTGGGGACTTCCACAAATGCAAAGCCGGGCGTGTCGGCTATGAAAGTTTCGGGATCGAGTGATAGAAGAGATATGTGAGTGGTGGTATGGGTACCTCTCCCGCTGCGGCCCGATACTTCATTTGTTTTGAGTTCAAGTTCGGGGAAAATAAATGAAAGGAGAGTGGATTTGCCCACTCCGGAAAGTCCGGTGAATGCACTTGTCTTTCCTTTGCAGGAGTCGGTGAGTTGACCCAGTCCGTGCCGGTTGACTGCTGAAGTGCGGAGAGTCCTGTAGCCGATTTGTGAATAGTAGCGCTCCAGTTCGCCGAGTTCTTCAAGGTCTCTGTCTGAAAGCAGGTCGGTTTTGTTGAAAATCAGAACCGATTCTATCTCGTAGACACTGGCTGAGAAGAGAAACCGGTCTACAGCTTCCGTATCGAGATTGGGACTTTTGAAGCTATTTATGAACATCACCTGGGACAGATTTGCAAGCGGCGGACGGGGAAGAAAGTTGATCCTTTCATGTACTTTAGTGATGATCCCTTCCATACTGTCGTGGTTAATTATCTGCAGAGACACCAGGTCTCCCGTGGCGATTCTTTTTCTGTTTTTTTTAAGCGTACCTTTGATTGTCGACCTGACTTCTCCGGCCGATGTGGAAACAAGGTAGTAGTTTTTCCGTTCTTCGATGACTTTTCCGGAAACGTAATCGGGATACTCAGACATATTTCGAACCTATTTTGTCCTCGCGAATTGTAATTTCACACTTTGTCGTGTCGGGCACATGGAACCTAAGATCTGCCCCAAAAATTACATTATGAATTCGCAACCTCTCAACAGGATAGTCTTATTATGCAGCGTACTGTTTATTTCGATCTGATGAGCGGAGCTGGTGGGGATATGATCCTCGCTTCTCTTATTGGTTTGGGAGTGGATGTCTCCTATCTCCGGGAGCAGTTTGGCAAACTGGGTATAGGTGGTTTGACCGTAGGAACTCAAAAAGTGAAGCGTCACGGGATAGAATGCTGTCATCTGCTTTTGAACTGGGACGAACAGCACGAATACAGACATATTCATCAGATCGTCGAAATAATCAACCGTGGCAGTTTTTCAGATAAAGTTGTGGATCGTTGTATCGCTGTCCTTGACAGACTTGCGGAGGCGGAAGCGGCGGTTCACGGTATCGAAAAGGAAAAGGTTCATTTTCATGAGATTGGTGCCGTCGATACTATTGTCGACATTCTCGGAACCAGCCTGGCGATGGAGCAGCTCGGGGTTGAATCCTTCCAATTTTCAGTTGTCACAGACGGGCAGGGGACGGTAACAACGGAGCATGGTCTTATGCCTGTTCCGGTTCCGGCAACCGCGGAACTGATCCGCGGGTTGAATTTCCGCTCTCTTGAAGTCAGCTCCGAGTTGCTTACCCCGACCGGAGCGGCACTGCTTGTGGTGCTCGGCAGCCAGAATACTTCCGGTATGAACGGAAAAATTGTGAAAACAGCATACAGTTGCGGGGATAAGGATTTGGAGGATCATCCCAATATCCTGCGCGCCTCGTTACTGGAGCAGGAAGGCGGGAGAGGTCAGGACAGGGTATGTCAGATTGAAAGTGATATGGATCATATCTCAGGAGAAGTCATGGGGCACGTCTCGGAGCTGCTTCTGGACAAAGGGGCTCTGGATGTCTCTTTCACCCCGATCTTAATGAAAAAGGGACGTCCCGGCTACAGAATAACACTGCTTTGCGATTGTGAACAGAAAGAAGAAATGGCCGATTTGGTGATGCTTCACACACGTACTCTGGGTCTGAGGTATCAGATCGTGGACAGGTTTGTTGCCTGCCGCTTTTCTTCTGAATCCGCTTTTATGGGTGAAACCATAAACAGAAAAGAGTGCCGTATCGGGACATATACTTTTAGTAAACCGGAGTATGAAGATCTCAGCCGGCTCTCCAGAAAGCATGGTATCCCTCTTCTGGAGCTGGTTGAGGAATATCTCAGGCGGGCAGAAAATCAGAGCTAGCACGTATACTATATTATAACTGTGCTTGTAGTGATGCTTCCCGACAAATTATTTTAAAGATCTTTTGTAGAAAAAAATTCACTTTTTCAGGAGGATTGATGCGCCGTTTCTTTACCTCAGAAAGTGTGTCCCAGGGACACCCGGATAAGGTCTGTGATCAGATTTCAGATGCTATTCTCGATGCCATGCTTGCTCAGGATCCCGAATCCCGGGTCGCCTGCGAAACATTGGTTACGACCGGACTGGTTGTGGTTGCAGGCGAAATCACCAGCAAAGCTGTAGTGGATATACAGGATGTGGTAAGAAACACTGTCCGCAGAATCGGTTACAACAAACCCGAGCTGGGTTTTGAAGCTGACAGCTGCGGTGTTCAGGTTTCTCTTCATCAGCAGTCACCCGATATCTCCCAGGGTGTATCCGAAGGGGAGGGTTTGTACAAAACCCAGGGAGCTGGCGATCAGGGCATCATGTTCGGGTTTGCCTGCAATGAGACCAAAACCTATATGCCGCTTGCAATTTACTATGCTCATCGTCTGGTTGAGGAGCTCGCTACACTCAGAGAGAACAACGAAATTTCCTATCTGAGGCCGGATTCAAAATCACAGGTCACGGTCGAATATGATGACCTGAAACCCAAACGGATCGATACCGTGGTTATTTCCACTCAGCATGATCCATCAGCTGATCACGAGACCATCAAGAATGATATGATCGAAAAGGTGATCAAAAAGGTCATTCCCGGGGACCTTATTGATTCTGAAACAGTTTATCACATCAATCCTACCGGCCGGTTCGTAATCGGAGGACCACATGGAGACTCCGGGGTAACCGGGCGTAAGATCATTGTGGATACTTACGGAGGTTACGGAGCGCACGGAGGCGGTGCTTTTTCTGGTAAAGATCCTTCAAAGGTGGACAGAAGTGCCGCATACGCCGCCCGCTGGGTTGCAAAGAATGTCGTAGCCGCAGGTCTGGCAACTCACTGTGAAATTCAGTTTTCCTACGCGATCGGTGTTGCCGAGCCGTTGTCGATTCATGTGGATACGTTCGGAACCGGAAAGCTTTCTGATCATGAGATCTGTGCGATTATCACCAAACTTTTTGATCTGACTCCTGCGGGAATCATCAAAAAACTTGATCTCAAGCGGCCGATCTATACCGAAACGGCACGGAACGGACACTTTGGTCGGGAATTGCCCGACTTTACCTGGGAAAAACTCGATATGGTTGATGAAATCAGAAAGGAAGCCAGACTCTGATCTTCAGAGCTTCGCCTTCTGAGAAGGTGTACATATAATCGCTGAGTGAGTGTGGTTGTAATCGCAGAAGATCTTTGGCTTTCTATCGATTTACGTCATGACAATCAGTGTGCGATGATCAGAAACAACGGCGTTTCTGAAAAGTGGTGTCGAAGTTGATGCCCGGCTGTCGCGCGTGAACGCGGTTGCCGGGCTTTTTTATTGAACCGAGGGAGGGAACCCATCATGGCAAAAATCCTCAAAAAAGAACAGCTGTCCGAAGTGGTCTGGCGATTTCGTCTGGAAGCGCCCCGGATTGCAAAAAAGCGAAAAGCTGGACAGTTCATTATTCTCAGACCCGTTGAGGACAGTGAACGCATTCCCCTCACCATCGCCAATGCGGATGCGCAGGAGGGGTGGATTGAGATCATTGTCCAGATTGTGGGCAGGACCACTATATTGCTAAGGGACCTCAATGAGGGAGATTCCGTGCTTGATTTGGCGGGACCGCTGGGTAAGCCAACTCATATAGAAAATTACGGGAAAGTGCTGTGCATCGGAGGTGGTGTGGGAGTAGCTCCTCTGTATCCCATAATCTGTGCTCTTCACGAAGCGGGAAATGAAGTGACTTCGATTCTGGGCGCACGAAACAGTGACCTTCTTATCCTCAGGGAGGAAATATCCGCTCAGAGTAATCGAATGTTTATTGCCACCGATGACGGCTCCGAAGGAACGAAGGGATTCGTCTCGAATGTCTTCGAGAATCTGATTGGTGAAGGAGAGACGTTCGATGCCGCTTTCGTGATCGGTCCGGTGATGATGATGAAAGTCACTACATCTCTCACCGTTAAAGCCGGCATAAAGACAATGGCTTCGCTTAATCCCATAATGATAGACGGAACCGGAATGTGCGGCGGATGTCGTGTCACTGTGGACGGAACTACCAAATTCGCTTGCGTGGACGGACCGGAATTCGATGCCGCCGGTATCGATTGGGATGAATTGATGATGAGACTCAACTCTTACAGAGCATTTGAGAACAGGGCAAAAGATGATCACGCCTGTAGATTGGAAGGTGTGCGATGACAGTACAGCAGAATGCAAACGACAGATTCACCCGTGTGGAAATGAAGGAGCAGGATCCTGTTGTCAGGGGACGAAATTTTCAGGAGGTCCCCTACGGCTATACTGAAGAGGAAGCTGTCGCGGAAGCTAAGCGTTGTCTTCAGTGTAAAAAACCTCTCTGTGTGGATGGATGCCCGGTGAACGTGAAAATTCCCGAATTCATCAAACTGATTGCGGAGGGGGAGTTCGCTGCCGCGGCCCGGAAAATAAAGGAAACCAATGCACTCCCGGCGATTTGCGGAAGAGTGTGCCCTCAGGAGGAACAGTGCGAAATCCGCTGTATACTGGGAAAGAAGGGCGATCCTGTTGCAGTCGGAAATCTTGAACGCTTCGCTGCTGACTGGGAACGTGAAAACGGCACCGTCGAGCTTCCTGAAAAGAAAGCTCCCAATGGTAAAAAAGTGGCCATTGTAGGTTCCGGTCCTGCAGGTCTTACCTGCGCGGGCGAACTTGTCAAAGAGGGGTTTGAGGTTACGATTTTCGAGGCGCTTCATGAAGCGGGAGGAGTGCTTGTCTACGGTATTCCTGAATTCCGTCTGCCGAAGGAGATTGTCAAAAAAGAGATCGAATATCTGACAAGCCTTGGAGTGAAAATCGAAAAGAATTTCATCGTGGGCAAAACCGCCACCATTGACGAGCTGTTAACTGAAGAGGACTTCGATGCAGTTTTTGTAGGCTCGGGAGCCGGCTTGCCTTCGTTTATGAAAATCAAGGGTGAGAATAGTATCGGTGTGTATTCCGCAAATGAGTATCTCACCAGAAGCAATCTGATGAAAGCTTTCTCCGATGGAGCTTCCACACCTATTCTGAAGGGTAAGCGCGCTATTACTGTCGGGGGTGGAAACGTGGCCATGGATGCCGCCAGAACTGCTCTGAGGCTGGGCGCTGAAAAATCGATGATTGTCTACAGAAGAGGCGAAGCGGAACTGCCTGCCCGTAAAGCGGAAATCCATCACGCCAAAGATGAGGGAATCGAATTTCACCTTCTGTGCAATCCGGTGGAAATCCTTTCAGGTGAAAAAGGAGAGGTCGTAGGGGTGAAATGTATCCGCATGGAACTTGGTGAACCGGACGCTTCAGGCAGAAGACGCCCCGTTCCAATGGAGGGAAGTGAATTCGTCCTGGATTGTGACGTGGTGGTTATCGCCATCGGCAACAAACCCAATCCTCTGATACCAGAAAGCACACCCGATCTCCGGGTCTCCAAATGGGGAACCGTGGAAGCCGATGAAACCGACGGGCGTACATCGAAAAAATACGTGTATGCCGGAGGGGACATCGTAACCGGTGCGGCAACGGTTATTCTGGCCATGGGTGCAGGCAAAGCTGCTGCACGAAGTATTATGGAAGATCTGAAGTAAAAGCTCTTCTGGTTTTCAGATTATTAAAGGCTTTTCACTTTCAGAGTGAATGGCCTTTTTTGCTGGTATTCTAAACTCTTCTGTTCGCAAATTGAGAATCAGTTCTCATTTTAGAACTGATTTCCGGATAATGTCTTTTTACTTCTGATCTGCAGAAATGGCGGCAGGTTACGGTTTGTAGGACAGATGAGGGGGAGAGGTGAGCGGCTGTTCTCTTTGGATCAGCACATCTGGGATTTTGGGGGAGGCCTGTAACGAGGATTTCTTTTCGTCCAGATGGATTTTCAGTGAAAGGAAGTGCAGGAGGTCCTTGTAGCTGACCACACCTTCGAGGTTGCCCTCCCGGTCTGTGACAATAATGCTTTTGTGCGAAGTGGTTCTCATCATTTCAAGAGTATCCACGACATCGGTATCACCCGTCACACTGTTCTCTTCAGTGCATAAAACGGAAAATTCAGACACTCTTCTCTCAGGCCAGTTTTCTTGTGATATGGAATGTATGGCAGAAGCTGCTATGAAACGAACCGGAGCGGCGGGTGTGGATACGGGGAAAACATCGAAATTGTACCTGTAGATGTATTCCTCAACAAAGCGTCTGATAGTTATCGTTCCCGGGACACATACAGGGTTTCTGCTCATGTAACGCTTGGTTTTCTCTCCTCTGAGAAAGTTTCTGTTGCGCACGCGTGAATCTGCAGTCCGCATGGCCTCGAAGAGATAAATACCCAAAATGGCAAGCCATACCCCATGAATGAACCATCCTCTGAAAATTGCAGCAGAGCCGGAGAGCAAAAGAAGTATGCCGATGACGGTTGTGAATGCATCCTGAATGCGTGCGTATCGGGATCTCTGGGGTTTTGACCGCATAAAAGATCGTACCAGATTCCCAAAATCCAGCGGAGATGCTGGAACGAGATTGAACGCCGTCAGCAGAAGGGAGAAGTAGGTCAAGTATAGAAAAAGGTTCTGAATAGCATTGTCCAACGCAAGGTGACGGCTTGTGGCCATCAGAAGATACCATAAAAGAGCTGATACCAGGCTGGAAACTGGCCCGGCCAGTGCTGAGATCTGTTCGCCTCGGGAGGTTTTCCGTGTTGAATTGAGAAATCCCCTCTCTACACCACCGTAAAGGTATATCGCAGAGAGGTGTCTTTCTGTTTTGGTCAGTCTGCTGGCGAGAAAATGCCCTAGTTCATGAAAAAGGACAGAAAGGAGAATTCCGGCAGAACCCGCCATTCCGAGTATCCAGCTGTAGCCGGGATCGATTTGGGGATTGTGTGCTGGGAGTATGCCTCTGGCGAAAGTCCATGTGGAGATGGCCAGAAGGACCACCCAGCCTTTGTCAAAGGAGAAGATGGCGGCTCGGAATTTCACCTCTGGCGCTCTCCTCTTTATTGTTCAGGCTTGAGCAAGTACGGGCAGAACATTTCTCGTTTTGGTAGGGATCCGTATGGTTTTGTTTCTGAAGGCAAAGAGCGCGTGCCCTGCCGATACATCATTGGTGAACTGCTTTGCCATTTTACTGAGATTGATCAGCAGTTTCTTGGTAGGTGTGTCTTCTTCGAAAGATGCCAGATCGATGAAGAGTTTGAATTCCTGTTCGGCTTTCCTGCGTAGGAGAGTATGGATTTGGGAAATGGTCATTTTGGATAGTTCTGCGTCTTCGGTGACTAACTCATCGAAGATGAAGCTGTTGTGGTCGTTTTGGGAATCTGCGGACCTGAGTCCGGTATTGGCTTTTTCCACCTGGACGTACTGTACGCGTTTTTTGGAAGCCAGAAAGTAGAGGTAGAGTTTGCTGGGTTGATCCTTGCACAGTTTCGCCTGGGTTTCGTACAGTGCCGCGGATTCCAGCATTCGCTTCAGTGCGAAATTGAGAAAATCATTGTAGCGTTCGTTGCTCATATGAAAAAGCCTCCCTGAGTGGTGGACGTGTGTGTCGGAACAGAGTACAGTGTTAATCATTCAAACACTGTGCCACCGGAGGCGGAGTGAAAAGGGGCGAAAACAACTGAAAGAAGGATTTTTTCTCACTTTCGGAAAACCGGGTTTCCCGAAAGTGAGAAAATGGTGAGAAATCAGGCGGTGGTGGCCTGCTGCTGCATCTTGTCCAGCTTGCGGTACAGTGAAGAGAGGGAGATGCCAAGCGCGTTGCTGGTCTCGTACTTGTCCCCTCCGAAGTGCTTGAGAGCCCTGACGATATGCTTCTTCTCGATTTCGTCCAGATTCCAAACTTCAGGAGTTTCGGACATTTCTCTCGCTGCGGGAATCTGCTTCTCCAACCCGGGAAAGTGCTGGACCGCAAGCGGTTGTCCCTGGGCCAGCAGAAGTGCCCTTTCCAGCATGTTTCTGAGCTCGCGGATATTCCCCGGCCAGTAGTACTGCATAAGCGTATCGATCACATCCTGGGCGAGAGGGAATTTGTTGTACCCGAAACTCAGAAGCGTGTGCTTTATCAGCCCGGACAAGTCATCCTTGCGCTCTCTGAGCGCGGGGAGGTTTATGGGAAAGATGCATATTCTGTAGTAGAGGTCCTTGCGGAAGGAACCGTTGCTTGAAGCTTCCGTCAGATTCCGGTTGGTTGCGCAGATAAGCCGGAAATCGCTGGTTCTGAGCTTGTTTTCTCCAATACGGCGGTACGATCTCTCTTCAATGGTCTTGAGAAGCTGGGTCTGAACCTCCAGATCCATGTCTCCGATCTCATCCAGAAACAGAGTGCCGCCGTCGGCCACTTCGATTAGCCCCGAGCGGTCCTTGATGGCGGAGGTGAAAGAGCCTTTGGCATGCCCGAACAGCTCGCTTCTGAGCAGCTCTCCCTTGAGACTCGAACAGTTGACCTCTACGAAAGCCTCGTTTTTGCGGGGGCTGTGGTCATGAATCCAGCGCGCCAGGACCCCTTTTCCGGTCCCCGTTTCCCCGTGCAGAAGAACCACCGTGTGGTTCATGGCCGCCACATTTGCGTACTGGATGACTTTTTCGATCACAGGGCTTGAACCGAAATAGGGCTCGCCCTTCTGAGGCGTAAGCCTCTGGTGAATCGAATCCCGCTTGCGCAGCTCCTCAAACTCCAGACTCTTGCGCAGACTCACATTCAGATCATCCATATTTACCGGCTTAGTCAGGAAATTGTGCGCACCAAGCTTCATGGCCTTGACTGCGGTGGGAATGTCGCTGACTCCGGTTATGATTATGATCGCCGTGTTCTCGTGGGTACTCCTGAGCTCGGCTATCCAGTCGATCGCATTGCCGTCCGGTAGCTTGAGATCCAGCAGCACCGCATCGAAATGCTCCGAAGAGGTGATATCCTTCGCTTCCTTGAGGCATTTGCATGTGTCTATGGAGTATCCCGCCTTCGTAAGGTAGCGGGAATAACCAAACAGTGTTGCCTCTTCATCATCAACCAGAAGTATTCTGGGTGTTTTCATTCCAAAGCTCCCCTAACTAGTCTGAAATGTGACCGGTTAATGCGCACTCTCAGCCAGAGCGCTTTCCTCAGTCTTCCAAGCTGCTTCTGCTATATGGGAAACATGAACCGTGCGGGAGAAACTGATATTTATTCTAAAAATAGTTTTGTGTTTAAGTCTCACCCACAGAAAAATATACAAAGCAAATTATGACCCGTTCTCGGGAGTGAGCTGTTCGAGCTTCTCCCTGGCCTCCGAACAGCCCTGAGCCCCCCCGGGCTGGCCTGCACAGTACTTCTCAAGATAATCTGTCCACCCACGTATTGCCAAGTTTTGATTTTCACTGTTGGGTTTCTGCACATACAGGCCATCTCTCACCGATGCCTTCAGGTAGGAAATCTCTCTTTCCAAATTCCCTCTGAATCCGGACTCCCTCATGTGCATGACAGAAAGGATCCTGTCGGCTTTCTGAAGTCTTCCCGTTGAAAAATAGGCCCTGCCCAGCAGGTAATCATAAAACGGATCAGATATAGTACGGCTCTTCAGTATCATTTCCGCCTTAAGCTGCTGTCCCGTCTCCAAATATGCATCCGCCAGAAACAGCACACTGGAATCCGCTTTTGAAGGGGATTGTTTCTCCTGTATCGCCTTTTCCAGCTCCGGTATGACGATACGGAAATCACGTCTTTTGTATGCTTCCACTCCTTTTACAAATGGGCTTGCGCTGTTGCCGGGACGGGTAGAAAAAACAGTATTCTTTTCGGTATCTTCTTCACCGTTATGCGTGGAAGAGGTGTCGGGAGTACTGGCGTTTTTCTGCTTCTGGATCTCCTTTATCCGGGAAACGGTTTTTGCCGTTTCAAACGTACCTTCCTTTCTTTTCTGACCGTCTGATAGTGACAGGTAAAGAAAAAAGGCTCCGCAGATCATGGCGGATAGGGCAAAGGGAATGATCCATCTTGAAAGTTTTTTTTCCGGTGTGCGTACAGGCGCTTCAGTGGTTTCGTTCTGGCTTATATATGCGGCTATGATTTCTTCGGGAGTTTTGGGCGACATTGTTCTGATCAGCTCTGTTATTTCGCTGTCAAGCTCTTCGATGCTGTTCTGCCGCTCGTTCTTTCCGGTGGAAAGAGCTTTCTCTATAAGCTGGAAGAGCTGGTGAGGGCCTTTATTGACATGTGCTCTGATCGGAGTGTATGTTCCGGTTGATTTGTGCTGAACCAGCTGTGTCAGAAATTTCTGGGGATACACTTTCGAGCCGGTAATCATTTCGTAAAGAACGGCAGCGAGAGCATAGATGTCGCAGCGCTGATCGAGATTTTCTCCGTTCAGCTGTTCGGGGCTCAGATAGGCAAAGGTGCCCATGACTTTTGATTCCACCGTATGGATATTGGTTTCGCATGGCCGTGCTATTCCGAAATCCGCCAGCTTAACTCTGCCCTTGTTGTCGATAAGGATGTTTGCGGGCTTGATGTCACGGTGAATAAGACCGTCGTATACTTTTCCGTAAAGAGTGAGTTTCTGGCTGCCGGCAAAGTGCAGGGCGGTACAGACCGTGTGTATGACCGACAGTGCGAAGGGGATGGGGACTTTGCCCTTAATGTCAAGAAGCTGGCGTAAGGATTGGCCGTCCACATATTCCATTTCGATGAACGGGGCATCATTCCAGTAGCCCACTCCGTACACTTCCACAATGTTGGGATGGCGGATGTTTGCAGAGATCTTGGCCTCTGTTTCGAGTCGTGCCCTGGATTCCTGAGTGAATCCGGGCTTTAGAATCTTGAGGGCGCGAACCACTTCAAGCTGCTCATGCCAGACCCTGTACACGTTCGCCATTCCGCCGGTTGCGATCAGATCCATCACTCTGCAATGACCAAGCTTGTCGCCGGGCCGGGGCATGGCACTGCTTGCAGCGGAGGTGCCACTGTGCTTCAGGTTTTCTTCCTGAGGTTGAAAAGAGGAATGTGATCCAGACATGGTTGCCAAAAATCGAATGTAGGTACTTTCTGAATGAATTTATGTGAACTGCATAATATACGCTTTCGGAGGGCAGATTTGAAAAGAGTTCCTTTATTTATTCTGAACGACCTTTTTCTGCCCTTTCGTCATCGGGTTGATTTTTGCTGTTTTGGTGAATTCCGGTTTCAGAAAGCCGAAATCGTCGAGCATGTGCTTTGTACAAAGCAAAAGGTTTATGTACACTCCCAGGGTTGTTGCGGCGAAAATCGCCAGCATGATGCCGATTTGGTATCTGATCGCGGAATAGGGGGCAGTGCCCCCCAGTATCTGGCCCGTCATCATCCCCGGCAGAGAAACAAGTCCGATGGTTGCGATGTTCGAAATGGTGGGCGCGAGGGCGCTCATGACCGATTTGGAGAAAAACGGTTCCGCCGCTTCGAATGTGCTTGCCCCCATGGACAGTCGGGATATGTATTCATTTTCCCCTTCGTTCATAAGTGATACAAACCTTTCGAGTCCGATGATGTTGCCTCTCAGGCAGTTTCCCAGAATCATTCCGGTGATCGGTATGAGATAGCGTGCATCGAAGAGCGGGGTTGGATTTATACCCAGAATGATGAACACGCTTCCCACAAAGATGGTACTTGTCGTCAAGCCCAGCAAGGAAATGGAAAACAGCCTGCGGGATTTTACTCCGACATTCGAATTCACATTAAAGTTGGCGACCAGAATCATTACCGCGATCCATAATATGTTGACAAACAAATTGTTGAGTCTGAACACGAATCCCAGGTACAGCCCGACAAAGAGGAGCTGACCTGTCATCCGCAGCAGTGCAATAAGACTCTTTTTTATCAGCGGAGTCCTTGTGAGGTGAAATATTGTCAACGGTATCAGGGCGAGAGAATAGAAGAAGAGAAGACCTTTGATTGTGATTTCCTGCGTTTCCATTTCAGAAGCTCTCCTTCACATCTTGGCTTTCCGTAAGAGTGGCCCTTCCGTGTGCGACATGTATGCATTTTGAAAATCGTGACAGCCATGCGGAAGTGTGGCTGACGACAACAACTGTCGATTCGATGCCGGTTAGAATTCCCAGAATGTTCCTCTCGTTGTTTTCGTCAAGAGCGGAGGCCGGTTCGTCGACAAGCATGATGTCCCGCTTCAGTAGAAGACCTCTCGCCAGGGCAAGGCGCTGTTTTTCCCCACCGCTCAGCCTTGTGCTGTCTTTGTCAAAAAGACCTGTGCCGAGCCCCACGGACTCAAGTACCTCGGAAATCTCATCCTGACTTGGGAAAATATCCATATTGGCCCTGAACGTGAACGGAAAGAGAAGGGATTCCTTCACTGTCTGCGCTCCGGTCACCGGTTCCTGGGGGATGAAGCATATCTTCTTTCGGATTCCGGCGGCATTCCTGCTGTCGAGTTCAGTCCCGTCTATGCGGATAGTTCCTGTTTTTATTCTGTTGCGTCCCAGAATCGAATAGATCAGTGTTGATTTTCCTGATCCGGATTCCCCGTATACCAGAATTTTCTCCCCGTGACGGATTGAAAAGGTGACGTTTTCAAGAATTTTGCTCCCATCCGACCCCTCCACCGTAACACCTTGGAAATCTATAGCTCTGTCAGACTGCACTCATTACCTCATATAAGTGAATTGTGTACATCTGTTCTGAGAAAGAAAAAATCGTTCGGGGCAAGCGGAGGTGCAAATTGTCCAGATGTTCCCGGTCAATGTTCTGTTCAGCTCATTTTAGCCGTTGATCATCAATTGGTGTATGGCAGGTTGTATCTTTATACCTTTGGAATATCTGGAACCTGATTACGTATAAGGAATAACTGCATGAGTTCAAAAGAGTGGCGTCGGACTCACGGCTGTGGCGAACTGAGTGCGGCCGATGAAGGTAAGCAAGTGGTTTTAAGCGGATGGGTTCATAACTGGAGAGATCATGGGGGAGTGATTTTCATCGATCTTCGTGACAGAACAGGGACAAGCCAGCTGGTATTCTATCCGGAATCCGGGGCTCAGTTGTGTGAGGAGGCTTCCAAGCTTCGGCATGAATACGTCATTGCCGTCAACGGGAAAGTCCTCCGACGTCCCGAAAATATGGTCAATCCGCGGATGAAAACAGGTGAGATCGAAGTTTCGGCAACAACTCTTCATCTTATCAACACCTCTCAAACCCCGCCTCTGCATCTCAATGATCCTGATGCCGCGGAGTCGGAAGAACTTCGTTTCCGCTACCGTTTTCTGGATCTCAGGCGCCCCAAACTTCAGCAAAGTATCATTTTTAGGCATCAGGTCACACTGGAAGCACGAAAGTATATGTGGGAGAACGGTTTCATAGAAGTGGAAACTCCCATTCTGATGAAGAGCACACCTGAGGGAGCGCGGGACTTTCTTGTTCCCAGCAGAGTGAACAAGGGCAAGTTCTATGCTCTTCCTCAGTCGCCTCAAACTTACAAACAGATACTCATGGTGGCGGGATTCGAACGCTATTTCCAGATTGCCCGCTGTTTCCGCGACGAGGATCTCCGTGCTGATCGTCAGCCCGAGTTCACCCAGATAGATGCCGAGCTTTCTTTTGTTGATGAGGAGGATATCTACTCTGTTTTCGAAGGACTGATGTCATCGGTTTTCAAGAATTGTTTGGATGTGGACATTGCTGCTCCGTTTCCCCGGATGACATATGAAGAGGCGTTTCATACCTACGGAAGTGATAAGCCCGACCTTCGTTTCGGGCTTCCGTTGAGCGATGTGACTCATCTGTTTAGGAATTCTGAGTTCAAGGTTTTTCGTACCGTAATCGCTAGCGGGGGGCGGATCGTGGCTCTCAGTGCAACCGGCTGCGGGGACCTGAGCCGCAAGAACATCGATAAGCTTACCTCTCATGTAGGCAAGTACGGGGCAAAGGGCCTGGTATGGCTCAGGGTGACAGAACAGGGCCTGGAAGGTCCCACTGCCAAGTTCCTGGCGGAAAAAGAAGTGGAGGATCTTAAAAAATCACTCTCAGCTCAGGTCGGGGATATAATTTTCATGGTTGCGGATTCTGAGCGCATCAGTTTCTCTGCAATGGGTCAGTTGAGACTTGAGGTGGGGCGCCTTAGAAATCTCATCAAAGAAGATCAGTTCAACTTTCTCTGGGTGAACGAGTTTCCGCTGTTTGAATTCAACGAGGAGGAAAACCGTTATACTTCTGTTCACCATCCATTCACCGCGCCTGAAGAGCGGGATACGGACCTGCTCTGGGGAGACCAGTATTATAAAACCCGCTCCAGAGCATATGATCTCGTTTTGAATGGTACCGAAGTGGGTGGGGGGAGCATGCGTATTCATAATAGAGAAGTTCAGCAGAGAATATTTGATCTTCTGGGGATAAGCAGGGAAGAAGCGGAAGAGAAGTTCGGCTTTCTTCTTCACGCGCTTTCCTTCGGAGCTCCTCCGCATGGGGGGATTGCGTTTGGTCTGGACAGGTTGGTTATGCTCATGCTCGGTCTGGACAGTATTCGTGATGTGATACCGTTTCCCAAGACCACTGCGGGTATTTCATTGATGGATAACGCTCCGGACACGGTTTCTGAAGAGCAGTTGAGGGAATTGGGAATAAAGTTCCTTTAGGGGGGAGAAGAAGTGAGGGACGGAAGCAATTTCTTGACTTGGCTTCCCTTAGAAATTATTATTTAGAGTATTATGTTTTGAATGAATTTTCCATTTTATATTGCCGTTAAGGGAGGACCTCAGATGTCGAGGATAAAATTGGCTGCGCGCCTGATGCTTGTGTTGTCCGTATTAGTAACATTGGGTGTTGTGGGTTGCGGCGGTGCCAAAACAGGTGGTGGTAGCATGACACAGGACGACAAGGCCAAGCTGGAAGAAGCACGCAAGGCTGCGGTAGAAGCAGAAACAAAGCTTTCTGAACTGAGAATGGAGAGAAAAGAGCTTGAAGATGAGCTCAAAGGAGAGGATGAACCGGAAGCTCAGCCAGCACAGGAACAGCCTCCAGCTCAAGAAGAGTCTTACCCTGCAGAGGAAGAAGCGCAGGAAGAAGAAGAAGAGCAGCAGTAGGTCTGCGGTGCGGCTTTTAATCTTTTTTACATGTCAGTTGAAAGAAATGTTTAGCCCCTTCTCTTGAAGGGGTGATTTCTTTTGAAGGCAGAGAAGTATCTGACCCTCTCTGCAGGGATACCTTCCAGCCGGAAGTGTTCTGAATACCCGGTTCAGGACCGAAGAGAATGTTTATCCTAATCGGTTCGTACTGAATGATAAAAATTTTCCGAAAAAAAGAAACCCGCAGTATCCCCGTTGTGCCTAAATCGTCACGCCTGAGGATTAAATTACCTTCATTTGTAACTCCGCCTCTGCTGGTGCTGTTTTTCACCATAGTATGTCTTATCCTTCTTTTCCCTTATCACAAGACGGTTCATCCTTTTGATCTTCCCAAGCCGGGAGTAGCAGCGGAAGAAACAATCATAGCTCCTTTCACTTACGATATCATCAGATCGCCAGAGGAGCTTGAGCGGGAAAAAAGCAAGGCCATGGATCAGGTACTTCTGGTGATGGATTATGAGCCGGATATAAACCGGGAGGTGTCTGCCAAGCTTTCCACTATTAAAACCTCATATGAGTTTCTGGAGGAGGGGACCGCCGATTCATTGCGCAAAGTGCATGAGAGGTATCTTTCCCGTGAGCTATCAGAAAAAGCCCTCCGCACCCTGCAGAAGCGGCCGGCTTTGTTTGAAGAAGCTGCCCGTCAGTTGACAGCGGTTATGGAAAAGGGGATATCCTCGGTTTTGCTCTATTCTTTTCCGGAAGAACTTTTCAATTTGCGGGCGCAGTATAATATTACCTTTGATTCTCATATGCAGTATGAAAAAAACTTCGTAACATTGCGCCGGGGTAATTCGGAAAGCACTGTAGCTGTATCTCAAATACCCATCAAGGAAATCGCCCTTGAACAGATTGTCAACAATCTCAAGCGTGAACGGAAAATCGATGGCGAAGCATTGAATACACTCTATGAACTTCTTTTCGCATGTGTGCGTCCTAACGTGAAGGTTAATAAAAAGGAGACTTCCTGGAGAAAGCAGGCTGCGGCTCAGGGGGTGCTGGAGATCAGTGGAAAAGTCATCAAGGATACTGAAATCGTGCGCAAGCACCAGGAGGTTACTCCGGAAATAGTCCAGAAGCTCCGCTCGCTCCATATTGCTCTGGATCGAATGGAGAATGTGCAGGAGAAGCGCAAAATCCGGACCGGGAACATGGGTCGTCTTCTGCTGGTACTGATACCTCTATTGTTTCTGGCCTTTTATCTGAAAAAATTCCAGACTCCCCTTGTAAATAAGCCCAAAAGCCTCTTTGCCTTTGCCCTCATTCTGGTTTTCCAGCTTGTTATCATTCGCACCATGATAGAGCTGTTGCCCCGGTTGTTTGAGAAACACGAGATGGTGCAGATCGTACCCGAATATCTGATTCCGGTTTCAGCCGGAGTGATTCTCTGCGCCATTCTTTTCGGGCTGCATCTGAGTATACTTCTGGGGCTTTTCGTCAGTCTCTATTTCAGTATTGCTTCCGGGTTCAACCACTTCTTTTTCATCTATTCGTTTCTTGTATCGCTTGTAGCAGCTTTTGTGACCTACAAAATACGTTACCGCTGGCACTTTTTTAGGGCGATTCCACCTGTTTTTGTCACCTGTATAATCATAGTCTCTGTCTGGCAGCTTGTCGTATACAAGTTTTCGGTTGATATGATGGCTGTCAATTTCACGCTTGCGTTGGTGGGCGTTCTGTCTTCCATCTTTCTTGCTATGATGCTCACCCCGCTTTTTGAACGGCTGTTTGACATTACTACCGATATGACTCTGGTGGAACTTTCCGACATGAATCATCCCATCCTCAAGCGCCTGTCCATCGAGGCTGCCGGCACCTACAATCACAGCGTTCTGGTGGGTAATTTGGCAGAATCTGCTGCTCAGCGTATCGGCGCCAATTCTCTTCTGGCCAGGGTTGCGTCTTATTACCACGATATCGGCAAAATCGATAAATCGGATTATTTTGTGGAAAACTGCCCGGGAGATAAAAGCCGTCACAACAAATTATCGCCCTCCATGAGTGCTCTCATTATCTCCTCTCACGTGAAAGAAGGGGTTGAGCTGGCGCGCAAATACAAGCTCCCCAAGGTGATCCAGGATGTGATTCTTCAGCATCACGGAAACAGCACCGTCTCTTTTTTCTTCGAGAAAGCACTCGAACAGGATCCTCACAAGCAGGTTCAGGAGAAGGACTTTTGCTATCCGGGTCCTGTCCCGCAAACTCGTGAAACCGCGATCATAATGCTTGCAGATTCGGTCGAGGCGGCTTCTCGCAGTCTGGCAAGCAGTTCACCGAAGTTACTGCGTGAATTGGTGAAGAAAATCATTCGGGATAAATTTCTTGCCTCCCAGCTGGATCAGTGTAATCTGACATTGAGGGACCTGAATGAAATTACAGAAGGATTTATGCCTGTGCTTCAAGGTATATTTCATACTAGAATAGAATATCCGAATAAATAAAGGAGTAATAATCGTGTCGAACAATGCCCCCACTTTCACGCGAAAGCATTTCTTCATCGATCGCAAGCTGCAGGGCCGCTACATGCTTACCTTTCTTATTCCGATGCTGGTCATGCTGGTTTTCATGATTGTCACATTATATTTCGCATCACAGGCAATCTTTTCCACAACAACGCGTATTATGAAACGGGATATCGAGAATACCATCGCGGTACAACTGCAGGATCAGGCTACCCCTTCTGTTGATCAGTACAAGGGGTTGGTTCAGATGTTGAAACAGAACGTGAGGATGTTTGCCAGTAGTGATGATCTGAGGCGGGAGCTTATGGTGAATCTCCTTTGGGTTTTCGGTACAGGGCTTCTGTTGGTGGTGATCCAGATGGTGCTCTTGACCATCTTCTTTTCTCATAAACTGGCCGGCCCCATTTTCAGGTTCGAAAAAGTTTGTCACAATATGATTGCGGGTAATTATACCGATCATATCAAGTTGCGCAAAGGGGATCAGCTGCAGAATCTGGCAAATCTTATCAATGAGGCTGTGAGGGTTACCAATGAACGGATCACGGCCCTGGAGGCTCGAAACGGTACGGAGTCCGAGAAATGCTCCGAGACGGAAAAATAGTGTTTGACTTTGTAATTGTAATCTACTAATTTATAGAACCTTAAGGAAACCGATATGAGAAAATGGTTGTTTTCAGAAAAAAATTTTATCTTTTTTGGGCTTAGTTTTGCCCTGTTAATTGTCGGGTATGTGCTTTTAGGTCAGGGACCTGCAAGCAATCATTTATCGAGAAGTGTTGCACCGGTTATATTGGTGGGAGTGTACTGCGGACTGATTCCTTTTGCTATCCTGTACGGATACGGAAAAAACCGCAAGGATATAAAGTAAAGTTAGGGCGTTTAGCTCAGCTGGTATAGAGTGCCTGCCTTACAAGCAGGTGGTCGTAGGTTCGAATCCTACAACGCCCATTAGATACAGCGATTTTGGACCGGTAGTTCAGTTGGTTAGAACGCTGGCCTGTCAAGCCAGAGGTCGCGAGTTCGAGTCTCGTCCGGTCCGCCATTTCGAGCCCTTCATTTTTGAAGGGCTTTTTTTTTGGGGTGCGCCCGGCAGGGCGCACCTAAAAAACTTGATCGGCAGATTCCAAATAGATAGATTATGGTGTAGGAATCAATTACGGATCGTCTCCTGAAAGCTGCTTATGCAACGTAAGATTTTCATTTTCGGAAAAATACCCAAATCCGATGCTGCATTGGTGAAAATGCTGGCTTCGGGGTGGGAATTCGAACTGGAAATCTATCCGGATGTCACCCCTTCGGTTCTTTCCCGGTCAAGTCCTCCCGTTGCAGTTATTTCCTATCTTTCCTGCAATATGGAGATGATGCTTGACATTTTCGGTAATCAGCCTATCGGTTTCGGAGAAAGTGTTCCATTGTTTCAATGTGTCGAGGGGGAAGCTGTTCCTCCTTATCTGTACGATCTGCCCTTAAGCGGAGTGTTCCGTTCACCTTTGAACGAAACAGTTGCTCTCAATATGCTCCTTTCCGTTCACCGCAGCGGCTCTCTTTTGGAGAAACACAGTGTGCTTACGGATGAGATCATGAAGTACCGCAGGCAAAAGGATCAGCTTGTCAGGATCGGCACTGCGCTCTCCAATGAAAATGACCTGACCGCGCTTCTTGAACAGATCCTTACCGTGAGCAGGGAAATCACTTTTGCCGATGCAGGAAGTATCTATACAAAGGACAAAAGAGTGCCGGGAGATGACAGTAGTGGTAATCTCCGTTTCCGCGTGGCGCAGAACGACTCTGTTAAACTCAAGAGTGTATCGGAATTCACCCTCCCTATCGATTCTGAAACTATAGCGGGATATGTGGCCTGCAGTGGAAAAACTCTAACCATTGATGATGTTTATGAGATCGGTTCCAATGTGCCGTACAAATTCGGAAGGGACTTTGACCGCAAGTCCGGTTACAGAAGCAAATCGATGCTTACCGTGCCTCTGAAGAATATGGATGGAGAGGTGGTGGGCGTTCTTCAGCTCATGAACAAGAAAACAAGTAAAGATAAAGTTCTGTCAACTGCGGAGGATTTCGAGAAGAGTGTCATACCTTTCTTCATGGGTGATGAGGATATCATTTTGTCCATAGCTTCTTATGCCGCGGTTTCAATTGAAAGAGTTATACTTTACGAAAATATTAAAAACCTGTTTGAAGGATTTCTGCGTTCGTCGGTTGCTGCAATCGATGAAAGAGACAGGGTGACCTCGGGGCATTCAACCAGGGTGAGAGGGTATGTGAAAGCGTTTCTGGATGTGGTCAAGGAAGAGCCCGGCTGCTCTTTTGCGGAGCTAGTTTCATCCGAAGACAGAATTCGTCAGTTTGAGTTCGCCGCACATCTTCATGATATCGGCAAAATCGGGGTCCCTGAGCATCTGCTCAACAAAGATAACAGACTCGCACCGGGGGAGATGAATGCCGTTTTTGCCAGACTCGATTATATTGAATTGGCCCTGGAATACACACCTGAATCGGTAGACTGGAAATCTAAAGAGGAGATAAGCGAGGACCGCCAGTTTCTCATCCGGGTGAACAGTGCCGGTTTTCTTAGTGATGAAGATCATTTGAAACTGGGGCAACTCCATAAAAAAACCTATAAAAAGCCCTGCGGGGAGGTGTGCCGCCTGCTCAGCGATTCCGAATATGAGAGTCTTTCCATCAGAAAAGGTAATCTTACCAAAAGAGAACGCGAGATCATCAATTCGCATGCCACCTCGACCTACAAAATCCTCTCGAAGATACCCTGGACAAAACCGCTTGAAAATATCCCGCTGATCGCTTGTCATCATCATGAAAAAATGGACGGGTCGGGGTATCCCAACGGACTTGCCGGTGATCAGATCCCTCTCGAGAGCCGGATCCTGGCGGTAATAGACATATATGAAGCCCTTGTTGCCCAGGACCGGCCTTACAAACCGAAAACGCCGCCGGAAAGAGCTTTGAAGATACTCAAAGCCGAAGTAGAGAACAATCATCTCGATTCCGAAGTCGTGAATTTCTTTATTGACAAAAAAATCTACAAACTCTTCCCCAACTCTGATCCTGTTCCCGAAACTGTTCTGAAATGAGTGATACTACCATACTGGAGAACGTTTGCTTAGCCGGCAAGACCACATACCGTATCGGGGGATGTGCCCGTTTCTATGCCGAACCGGAAACCGAGACTGACCTTCTTCAGCTTTATTCACATGCCACCGCTCAGAATACTCAGGTATTTGTGCTCGGAAAAGGATCCAATGTACTGGTAAGCGACAGGGGCTGGGATGGCATGGTCATCTGTCTGTCCAAACTGTGCGGTGTGGAATTTGACGGCTGCAGAGTCGAAGCTCAGGGTGGTCTCCGTCTGGATGAACTGGTGGCTCTTGCGGTCAAAAAGGGCTTTGCCGGCATGGAGGAGCTTTCAGGTATTCCCGGCACTGTCGGCGGGGCAGTGGTTATGAATGCAGGGGCTTTTAGTTCCTGTATCAGTGATACTTTCAAAATGGCGCGTGTTCTGAAAACTTCACAGAACACAGTTTCCGAAATAGGCAGTGAACAGATGCGTTTCGGATACAGGCACAGTGCTGTGAAGGAAAATAACGATATCGTGCTTTCCGCAGTATTCGAGTTCAGGCAGGCCGATGCTGAAATGCTTGCGGAGTTGAGAAGAAACATTCTCTGCCGCAGGAAAGGAAAACAGCCTCTCAATCATCCCAACTGCGGCAGTGTGTTCAAACGCCCACCCGGAAACTACGCCGGGACACTCATTGAAATGAGCGGTCTGAAAGGTTTCCGGATCGGGGATGTGGAGGTGTCTCAGAAGCATGCGAATTTCATCGTGAACAGGGGTAAAGGATGTGCCGAGGATGTGAGACGTGTCATCCGGCATGTGCAGAAGACTGTTTTCGAGCGTTTCGACGTTCTGCTGGAACCTGAGGTGCTTTTCGTGGGAACATTTGATGAGCCGTTGTATACACCATTAATGGAATTGTAAAAATGAAGACTCTGTACGAAAAGTTCATAACCGGTCCTCTGGATGTCAATACATATATAGTCAGAAACGAGCAGAAGAGCTGTCTTGTCATTGATCCTTCCAGTAACTGTGAGGAAGTGATCGACTATTTGAAAGTCAAGGGACTGTCAGTTGAAGCTGTCGTTTTGACCCATGGCCATTTCGATCACATCCTGGGCATTCCCGAAATCCTCTCCGGCTTTCCCGCTATACCTGTTTACATTCACAGTGACGACCGTGCCATGCTCTCGCAACCGCTTCTTAACGGTTCTGTGCTGATCGGAGAAGCGTTCACCTATTCTGGGGAGAATGTGTTCGATCTTGCCGAGGGTGAGGTGGAAATCGGCCCGTTTCACTTGAATGTTCTCCACATCCCCGGTCACAGCTCCGGAGGGTGCGCCCTGGTGATGGGTGATGTCTGCTTTTGCGGAGATATAGTTTTCGCCGGTTCGATCGGAAGAACCGATCTGCCGGGAGGTGACGGCAGGGCTTTAGTTTCGGGGATTCGTCACAAGCTGCTTTCTCTGCCGGACAATACAGTTCTCTGCCCGGGTCACGGGGGAAGAACTACAGTGGGAAGAGAAAAGAAAATGAACCCTTTTCTGTGATGGTCTTACATGGCTGAGTTGCCTTTCACTGAATCCTATCTCGCCTATCTTCAGCTTGAGAAGACTCTCAGCGACAATACCGCTCAGTCCTACCGGTTTGATTTGCAGCGCCTCGCCGCTTACCTTTCACAGCACAAGGGACTTGATCTGGATCAGGTGACTCCCTCAGATCTATCCGCCTATATACGTCTGCTTTATGACCTTGGATTCGCCACGACGTCTATTCAGCGCACGATCTCCTCCATCAAAAGCTTTTTTGCCTTCATCGCCTCTGAAGGGTTCATCCGCACTGACCCTACCGAGCTGCTTGAGAGTCCCAAGGCTTCCAGGACTCTGCCCTCCGTTCTTTCGGTTGATGAGATCGAAGCGGTAATCAACGCTGTCGATCTGCGTAAAAGGGGCGGCATTCGCGACAGAGCAGTAATCGAGACTCTCTATGCCACAGGGTTCCGGGTCTCGGAACTCTGCTCATTCACATTCGAACAGCTGCTGCGCAAGGAGGGGCTTGTAAGGGTGTTTGGAAAAGGCTCTAAGGAGCGAATTGTTCCCATAGGTGAGAGTGCTCTTTATTGGATAGAGGAGTATAGGGAGAAGGAACGGTTCTGTTTTGCGAAACCGGACTCCGGAAGTGTGGTCTTTCTCAATATGCGTGGTGGCGCTTTTACCCGTATGGGTATCTGGAAACTGATACGTCAGTATACTTCCAGGGCGGGAATAGAGAAGGAAGTTTCACCTCACACCTTCAGGCACTCCTTTGCCACTCATCTGCTCGAGGGCGGAGCCGATATCCGTACTGTACAGGAAATGCTGGGGCATTCCAACATAGTCACAACTGAAATCTACACCCATGTGGACAGAGAATATCTTAAAGAGGTGCACAGGACCTTCCACCCCCGATTCTCCGCGGGGTAGCTTTCAACGGTTACTTGCCGTATTTTAGAAAAAGAATGGTTTTCGCTTGACTTTATCGCTCCTTGATTGGATATTTTATAAGAATTGAGTACTAAGGAGGAAAAATGCCCAATACTACAAAACATGATCTGATCGCAGCCGTGTCCAAGACCACCGGACTGACTCAGGCGGACACCAAGATTGTTGTCGAGGAGCTGCTTGAGACTGTAGCGCAGATTCTCGAACAGGATCAGAGCATAGAGATCAGGGGATTCGGGACGTTCTATACCAAGGAGCGCAAGCCCCGCCCGGCACGCAACCCCAAAACGGGTGAAGTGGTCCCTTTGCAGAAGAGAGTCGTTCCTCTTTTCAAGTATTCAAGCGAGTTGAAAAAGAAGATCGCTACGGATATACTGGCCAGCACCGAACAGTAGAGTCCGGCTTCTCTGTAGATCAGACCTGATCAGCTGCCGCTCTTATCTTCCGATTACCTCCATCCAGCCTGGTTCATACCTGCAGTTTCCAACAGGGAAAGGTCCGCGTTGCTTTTTTCTGTAAAGATCCGCTGTGGCTTTTCCCCGCCAGAATCTTAAGTCAGCTTCTCCATTAAATCCACTTGACACCCCCGGCATTGGACCATATAATTCTGAGGTAACCATTAACCCGGTTTTAAGAAGGACCAGATTGCCATGATCAGACATAAATTTGTCGCTGCTTTTACAGCGATGGTTTTTGTGTTCAACCTTCCTGTGTTCAGTGGACCTGTTGATGACGTGAATGCTCAGGTGTCTTTGCCGACATTCGAGGCCAGACTCTCCTTAGGTTTCAACTACGATCTTCTCAGACCTCTGACCGATGTTTCATTCGATTATCCTCTGGGGTATATAGGTTTCAACATGCCCTTCAACCAGAGATTCAATCTTCGGGATGTGGCCGGGCCCATGGCTGACACTCTATTTTCCGATTCCACCGTTTTCAGAAACGGCGATGAATTCAAGCCCACCGGAGTTGCCCGCCAGAGTCCCAACTACTCCATTCGGGTAGACATGCCGATGCTAGGAGGCCTGTGCAGCTATTCCTATACTCAGAATTTCTTCCTGAAGTATGAAGCCATTCTGGGGAATCCTTCTCTGTTTCTGACCCCGGATTCTGCAACGGCTGAAATGGATTTTCTCATGAGAGGGACAATAAGCATGCCTCTGAGTCTTTCCATGGGTTGGGAGACGATGACATTCGGTTATGCCTATCAGCTGAACAGAAATGTGGTTTTCGCCCTCAACCTTCATCGTCATCTTTTTACAATGGATTTCCGGGGCAGGGCAGATGCGGATATGATCGGATTTTTCGATGTGCAGCTGGAGCAGCAGGGGATGGCGACTCCGGTATTCGTGGAGCTCGATTATCCTTCGGAGATGATGAATGGGTATGCTCTGGGTAATTATGAAGCAGAGGTCTGGTCGCCTTCGGTCGGAATCCGTCTGTGGCGTTTCTCTCTTGCATCACGTTTTGGAGTGAACACCAACGCCAGAGGGTCTTTTTACGCCAGGTACAAGCTGCCGGCGATAATTGATCCTGAAACCGGGCAGCCCAAGTATGATCTGAACGATCAAGACGAGCTGATGCGGCCTGAAGTGAGAGAACTTCTTCTCTCCAATGCTGTTGACAGCATCGTTTACAGCACTGAGGACCCGCTTCGATGGAAACTGCCCCATGGACATACGCTGACCGCCGATATCATACCGGAACGACTGGTTGTTTCCTACACCAAGATTTTCGGAGATATCGAAATGGGCATCGACAAGATTAAAAAGGAGCAGCGGCCGGTGGAGCCGGGTACTGAAAGAGAAGGGCTTCTTGATTCGCTTGGGATGGATGTGGGTGTCAGTGTGGATCACGTCACAATGATCCATGCAAATTATCTGGGAGCATTTCTGAACGTGGGTGTATTCGCCATGGATTTCAGATCAGGGGACAAGGAACACATTCTGGGTGAGAGAACTCTTCCGGAGCTGCGCCTGGGTGAAGCTGCACTGTTTCCGGTTCTCAGTCTGGGCTCTACCATAGGAACAAAAGTCAAGCTTCATCTGGAGCTCAATGTGGCGCCGCTTCCCGCCTTCAGAACTGGTTTCTTCTATTACTTCTGATGAAAGTGTAATGAAAGGATAAGATACATGTTGAGGAAAACTGGGCTCGGAGTTGTGATTCTTATGCTCTGCTGTGTACAGCTGTATGCGCAGCCGACAACCGACTACCTGGTAGTGGAGGCTCCGATAGGGGCAAAGCCCGCAGATCAGCTGATGTGGGTCAAGTGGAGCGGAACGTCAAGAGATATTCTGGACCCCACTTTTTTGGCACCGGATTCGGGAAGAATCTATTTCGACCGGTCTCCGGGGGGAGGAGATCTTTCCAATTACAGATATCAGATCACGGCTCCCGCCACAGACAGCGTGACCGGGACGAAACTGGACAATATTTATTTCAGAGAATCACCTTTGAAAAGAGGTACCGCATTCCGTCCTTCCGAGCAGGAGAATATGGGTACAGGCGTATTCTACTGCATTGTAGCCTGGCCGATGCCGGATGACACTCTGTATTCAAATGAGTTTCAGATCATGGTGGAAAGTCCCGATCCGGTGAATTGGGAAGCGCCTTCCGGAGAAATTTCCAACCTGACTCCGACTTTCAGCTGGGAAGCCAATCCGGGTGTTCCCTACTATCATGTGATTCTTTCAGATGAACCTATATCCGCCGATACTTCAAGTGGAACGATAAACGTGAGCGGTTTGAGTGTAGTCTGGCAGGCTATCACTCCCAATACCCAGATCACATATGGTACCCCGGACCCCTCCAACACCATCACAGCAGATCCACCGCCTCTTTCACCGGGGAAACGATACACCTGGATTGTGCTCAACAACTACGGAAACCATATGGCGTTTTCCTCTCCCAAAGTCTCTTTGCCGGTGGGAGAATTCAGAGTGGCCGGAGACTCTTTGACAAAGCCGAAAAGCGTCTACCCTCTGCAGCAGAATCTCGACAACATAAACCATCCTGCTTTTGATTTCAGGTGGACGAATCTGGATACAAGTGCAAACGCTTATCAGGTCAATCTGTACATCAGGGCGGAAATCCAGGGAATAGGCGGTTACATGCTGGTTTGGGAAACGACTGTTGCCAATTCAGCGCAAACGCCACATGACACTCTGAGCGCCGGTATCGATGCAGCCGGCACGCTTACCGAAAACCGTTACCTGTGGAAAGTGATAGCGCTTGATGACAGAGGGGCAGGTACGGCCGGGGACACATCCTCTTTCAGCTACTCTTCACCATCGGGAACCATGAATGTCTATACCAGAGAAAAAGTACCGATTGTCCGGGACGGTGAAAAAGACACTGTGGTCAGCCCCGTGGGATTGGCGGAGATACAGGTCGAGGTGATTGAGGGGCCTATGGAGGCGCCGCTTGCGTTCTACACGGACTTGAATGGTAACCTCAGCAGGACCCGACCGGCCGGGACCTACAGAGTGACTGCCGTGAAGGAGGATTATGAGTTGGGTTCACGTACGGTGACCGTGAAAGATGATTCCACCTCATATGACACTCTCTACCTGGTTCGGCCGGAAGCTACGATGTACGGTAAGGTTACGGACCCGGGTGGCAGGGCAGTCAATTTGGCAAAAATTGTCGCCGTATCTGAACGGGGAGACAGTGTTACAGGGTACAGCGATGCTCTCGGAAATTTCACGCTCAACTGCTACAGCGCCGATTGGAGTTATCATGTGAAAAAATCAGGTTACAGATCCTCTCTTCCGAGTACTGTGACCATCGGCCCCGGACAGAACTACAACTGCCCAACGACTGTCATGGAAGTTAATCCCTACTCTCTTTCAGGAACTGTGAGAAACTCCGACGGAGTACCCATACTCGGCGTGCAGGTTCAGATTCTTCAGGATGGAGAGGTAATAGATGAGACGTCCTCGACATCCCAGGATGGCACATTTACTTTTACCACACCTCCGGGTACCTATGTGATCACTGCCGAGAAAGCGGGTTTTTCCGCATACAGCTCCGAGGTGACAATGACCGGATCAAAGAGTGTGAATATCACTCTCAGTCCCGGTGCCGCTCTTGTGAATGGTTCGGTTGTGGGTGGAACATGGGTTGAGGGTGAACTGGTGACCGCCTCCATTCCCTCTGCCAGAATCAAATTTGTTGATGTCAGCTCCCCTGCAGATTCTTTCATAGCTAAATCTGACGCAGTATTCGGAAAGTTCTCCAAGAGCCTTCCCGGGGACAGGACATTTCTGGTCTACACATCTGCACAGGGTTTTGTGTCATCAGATGTGCCGGACACTCTCCAAACGGTCTCCAGAAGCACTCATTTGTACAGAGATACCCTCCGCAGCCGGGCTATGGTGGGAGGTGTTGTCGCAATGAAAGGCGCAGATGCATTGGGTAGGGTGGATGTGATGGTGTACGATACGGTTTCAAACCGCATTGTCGCCACCGGACGGAGTTCAGCCGACGGGCAGTATGAGATCAGGGATATTCCGGACGGTTCATATGTGATGATTGCCGGGAAAGAAAGTCTGGCTCTGGACAGCATATGGCCAGGTTCCCGACTCGATGTGACGGCGGGAAAGCCTGAGCCTTCATTTTTCCAGCTCTATCTGCTTCCCGGAACGAGAACAGTCAAATGGCAGATAGACGGCTACAGCGGTTCCGGATCAGTAAAAATACAGTCGCCTGTAGTAAAAACAATTTCCTTTACGGATTCACTGACCGGGGCCGGTTCTGGAACATACATCATCGAAGCTGATGCGGAAGCGGACAGTCTTGTCGACCTGTCCTACAGGCGTTTCACTGTTCAGGATACCGAATTGGTTCACACAGAAGACATTTCTTTTGATGTGGTGCATCTGTCTCCCGATACGCTGTCTCCCTCTTCCGGGAAAGTGCAACTGACACTAAGGTCATCATCTGAACTTGATTCCGCGGCGCTTCATTACAGAAGTGAAGGCAATCGGAACTTCAGAACAGTCGTTCTTGAAAGAAAGGGGCAGGAGTACGAGTTCAGCTTTTCTCCCGATCGGGAAGGTTGTAACCTGTTCTATTATTTCAAGGCATTCTCCGGCAGTGATGTTTACGGATATGAAAAGGAACTGTTTCGCACCTATGTTAAACCGGATACGGCCCGTCGTCTTACAAAACACGAGATATCTCCATCCTCTTCGTCTGCTCCACTTGTGCTTCCGGCCTCCTATACAGCCTCGTTTTCATTCAGAGGATTTCACAGCTCCTCTTTCATCCCGCATGAGAAACTCAATCCGGATGGTATCTCCTGGAGCCTTCATAATTCAAACGGTTGTGAACTCCTTTCAGACAAGGGTTTGAGCGTACGGATCAAAACCACTTCTAAGAAGGTAACTTCCCAACCGGTTCTGCTGATAGCCACTATCGATACCTCCAGGATCAGTATCGACAGCAGCGTTTCCAGAAGAGATACTGTTGAGTTGTTTGTGAGCGGGTCAGCTCTCGATCAGATCATCGTCTACCGAACCGATCTGATGGCTCCTAATCCGATCACTACTTCCGGAAACGATGTGGCTAAATTCAGAGCAGAAGGGATAGATGCGGATGGAAACGTGGTGGACATCTCTCCTGAATGGAGTATCGAACCAAAGAAAGCCGGTGTGATCGATCAGAACGGTCAGTTCCGTCCTTCGCCCTCGTTTGTGGGTTACGTCCGGGTGTTTGCGTCCAATGGTTTTGTTAGGGGAGAATTCAGCCCGCTTGAAGGTGGAACGGAAGTGACGGAGGCCGGGCTTTGTGTGAGGTACATGCTAAGGTCGAGTTCGTCACCGGATACTGCCCAGAATCACAGGGGAATCAAAATTGTTTTCCCTGCCAGGGCAGTCGATCTGGGTGATGTGGGGCTTTTGGATGTTTCTGTCAACGGGTTCAGAAATCAGTTGATGAAAGGGATCGACGGAGTCCGCATGTGTGATTCCGTTGCATTTGATATAGAGCAACTGGAGAATATCCCGCTGAGGGTAGCGGACGACAGCATACGGCTCGTGCTTGACATACCTGGCAAATACAGAAAACAGGCAATGAACGGAACCAAAAAATTCTGGGTTGCCAGATGGAATGAAGACAGCCTTATGTGGGTTCCTCTCGAGAACAGCCGGGTGTCCACCGACGGGTACACGGTCAGTGCCGGGGTTACCGGGTTTTCCAGGTACACTGTTGTCACGAAACCGGGAGAGTTGTCTGGTAGTCTGAAGGTCTCTCCCAATCCGTTTTCACCTTACATCCGTCCTGTAAGAGAGTACGGATCAAACGCTCCATACGGTACCTGTATCAAATTCTCTGTCGAGGCACCGGAGCCGAGAGTCCCTAGTGTGAAGCTGCATATCTTCAATGCTACCGGGCATCGTGTCTGGGCGGTGGAATTGCTTAATGTTAGTGTCGGTGAGCATTCGGTCTGGTGGAACGGCAAGACTACCGGAAAGGAAGAGGTATGGAACCCTGATTTCACCGACGGTGGTATATCTCAGGGACTGATGTGCAGAAACGGGAGATACTTTGTAGTGGTTATGATCCGTGATGTGAATGGTAAGGAAGTCAAGTTCATGAAGCATCTTGTTTTGATGAAATAGAATCCGTGAATAGCTATGGGGTGCAGAGACGAAAATTCGGAGGATTATGTGAATTCGATTACTAGAACGGCAATCCTGGTGGTTGCCTTGTTTGCGGCACTGGCATTTTCAGAAGAGTCAAAGGTAAAAATCGGTGTACTTCCGCTTGAATCTTACACTGGAAATGATGATTCGGCATCCGAGTTGACCGGGGTGCTCATAAAGAGATTTGATGAAATGGGTTTTTATGAAGTCCTCTCTCCTGAGAAAGTGGAGAGGGGACTTTCGGAAATTCAAATTGGGATGCCGAAGCGATTCAAGGATCCTCGTCTCATTCTGGATCTCGGCAGAGCCCTTCGCCTTGACAGGGTGGTGTACGGATCGGTGGACATGAATTCTTCGAGGGCGGGGGTGCGGCTTGCACTTATGGATATTGTGATGGGGCAGACTGTTGAGGATGTGAGTATCGAAGGGGCTGAAGGTGTATCTGCCCGGGAAGTGCTGCTCGCCGCGATCTCCAAACTCCACGGTCTCTCATGCAGTTCGCAGGTGAAAGCCTACTATGGCCCTCAGGTTGATAACAAGAGGGAAGCCGGCATTTCTTCGGCGCTGGTGCAGGGTGCCGGGCTCGTGTTCGGCCTTGTCAATTACGGGCATGGCGGCGAAGTGGGAACTGCCGAGTTCAGCTACCGTGACGATCCTCTGTCAGGTATTCCTGCATCAGCGGATCAGATCGCAATGTTTTCACGCCCGGCAGCTCTTGCGAATGCTTATGTGGCTGCTTCCGATGATGCCTACGGTGTACTCTACAACCCGGCGGGTATGGCCTGGGTTGGGGGAAGGGACGCTGCAGCTGCTTACCAGTACCGGTTCGGTCTGGACCTTCTTGCTGCATCCTATGTCAATAAAGCCACTCGCGAAATCGGTTTCGGTCAGGCTCTGTTCTATTCTGCCGATCGTGAGGGGGCCCTCACCGAGCTCTACTTCGTCACTGCAGCTGCATACAAATTCAACCAGAATTATCTTCTGAGGCCATTTTCTCTGGGTGCTTCGCTTAAAATACTGGGCAGCTCCGTCAAGGCCCTTTCACCTGATTCTCCCGAAGGCCGTTCTTTCGGAGCCGGGCTTGATCTTGGATTCATGTGGGAATTGAGTAAAAAGATCAGGTACGGATTACTGCTGCGCGATGTTCCGGTAATTAACAGGTGGAAAAACAAGACCACAGGTGAAACATATTATGAACCGCTGGCTTCGACACTCCACATGGGTGGCTCATTCCAGGCCACTTATTCAACCTATCTGATCGCGGAAGGGCAGATACCGCTCTATTCCGATCAGCCCTGGATTATGTCCGGCGGCATTGAATACGAATTCTATCGCGTGCTTATGTTTCGTATCGGTCTGCAGAAGGAGATTATGAATGCGGAATCCACATGGTGGAAAATGACAGGTGGATTAGGTTTTAAAGTAGATACTGAGCCGCTCGTCGGAAGAGAGCTGCAGCTGGATGTGTCATATGAGTACAACACTCTTTCGCTTTTTCCTGTAGTGAATGTTTCTGCAAGGGCTGGGTTCTGATAATGAAGTGAGCTGTTTAGATAAGCCGCTACAGATCCAGAAGCAGCAGAGTGATATCATCCTCGGCCGGGACCGGACCGCAGAAGTTCTTCTGGTCCTCGAGTATGGCTTCGGTGGCATCTTCAGCTTTCAGAGGGGCTGTTTTCTGGGCCATGGTGATCAGATTCTCCATACCGTACATTCTGTTCTTCAGATTGTTAGCTTCTGTAAGGCCATCAGTATAGAGAATAAGACGGTGTTTGCCGGGAGTATACTCGTACTGTCGCTCTGAAAGCATCATGTCCGGGAAAACTCCCAGGAACAGTCCGTCAGCCTTGAGCATGGTGCAGTCACCGGTTTCTCTGTCCAGAAAGAGAGTAGGGCAGTGGCCTGCAGATGTGAATCTGAGGATCTTCTGGTTTGTGTCGAAAACCGCGTAGAAGATGGTTACGAAGTGTTCGGTTGCAATTTCAGAAAGAAACACCTTATTGATGCATTCCAGCGTCTTCTGAGGAGAAAGTTCTTTTTGTGAGTAGGTTTTCAGAAGCACTTTGGCCATGGACATGATGAGGGCAGATGCCACGCCGTGTCCTGAAACGTCCGCGACTACAACGCCGTAAGCATCCTGTGAGATTTGAAAGAGGTCAAAGTAGTCCCCCCCCACCGCATCAGCCGACAGGTATCTGGAACTGATGGAGAAAGCTTCAGAGCTTTTGATATTCTGAGGAAGCAGGCCTTGCTGGATTGTACGTGCGTGTTCCAAATCGCTTTGGATTTTGGATTGAGCGATGTTCAGGTCATGATTTACCACTCGTAGCTGCTCGTTTGCGTTCTGGAGGTTCTGATTGGCTGAATCGAGGGCGTTCATGATGCGGAAGTTGTCGATGATCAGACCTGCAAGATTGATGATTGCTGTCAGGGTGGTTATGTCGTCACTGCTGACCGGAGTCCGTTTGTTCTTTCTGTCCATCCAGAACACGCCTTCGGCATTGAATGCCTTGCATCCTATGCAGCATCTCCGCCGTTCATCTTCGGTGCGGGTGTTTAAAAGCTGTCCTGCCCCGGTCTGACTCCAGCAGAACGGGTTGATGCTTCCATAGCAGGAACATGCTTTTTTCGAACAGTTTTTCATTTCCCAGCAACGTTTGTTTGGCTTGTTCAGCAGCGGAATGTTCAGATACGATGGAGAGTCCAGGCGGTTATAGAAAATGTCACTGTTTTCGTCCGGCTCTTCTACAATAATATGTCTGTTCAGGAATATGGCGTCGGTGATATCGCCGCCTTCAAATCCGAGGGGAATCGAGATTTTTTCCACCTCTTCTGCTTCGAATCCCACCCACGCTCTGGGAGTGAGGCAGAATTTTTTTTCATCTATACTGAACAGGATGACTCGTTCGAAATGAAGCAGGTCCTGAAAAGCCAGAAGCACTGTTTTAATGATGCTTTCCAGGTCTGTGCAGGAGTGCAGAACTTTGGTCAGTTCATTGATCAGAGATGCATTCATGAGCTGGGATTTCAGCAGCTCGTTCTGGATACGCAGTTCTTCATTTGGAGAGCAACTGTTCTCCATTTGCTTATTTGTAGGGGAATTCTGCCGCATAAAACAGGACAACCTCGAAAAAAACGGATAAATATGTGTTGTATCTGGTTCTATCAAGGGACTAAACCTTGACTTTTACCCTCAATGAGAACCATTTTAGTATATTCTGTCTGCAATGTTTGATCTGCCAAAGCGAAGATACTGGCAGGATTCTGCAGACATCAGACATCTTACTATAATTCAGAGCGGATGCCAAGGAGGAAGTAGCTTGAATATTCAGCAGAATAAAAAAAAGAAGGAAATAAAAGAAGATCCCGTTTTGGAAGGGGTCCTTAAAGCCAAAGAGTATATCTCGAAAAACAGTACGACACTAATTATTGCTGTAGCGGCGGTCGTCGTTGTGGCCGTGGGGGCGGTGTTCTATTTCAATGCCAAAGAATCCAGCATCAGAAAGGCGCAGGAAATCTTTGGAACAGCAATGATTGACTACAATGCTAACCAGATGGATAAAGCACTTACCGCTTTCAGTGATGTCGCCAATAATTACAGACAGACTCCTCACGGTGTGATGAGCGCTTTCATGATGGGAAGCATCTATATGAAGCAAGGAAATTATGATCAGGCCATCAACTGGTTTGAAACTGCTGTATCGAACAAAAAAGAGGCTGGTTTTGTCGGAGCACAGGCTCTTGAGGGGCTGGCAGCGGCTTACGAAGCCAAAGGCGATGTATCCTCTGCAATGAAGTATCTGCAAAGAGCTTTGGAGGATGAACAGCTGAAATTCCGTCACTCCGCCATCAGTTGGAAAATGGCCTTGCTCAACCAGGAAAGCAACGCGGAGCTGTCTCAGACGCTATGTGAGAAACTGATTTCCGATACTCTTGCTACTGAATATCATCAGCGTGCACAGAATCTGCTGGCTGTTCTGAAAATCAGTAAATCTGACAGTTAATTCAAAAATTTGATCATCACCAATTTTCAGCTCCGTGTTTTCCGGAGCTGAAATGCTTTTAATTCACCTTATTCCAAGTAGTGCATCTATTAAGGGGAGAAAAATGAAAGTACTCATTCTGGATGACATGCAAAAAAGAGTCGCTCAGATGCAGGAGGAACTGGAAAAGAAGAACATAGAGGCAGTGGAATGCTTGACCTCCAATTGTTTTCTCGATTCCTTGAACACATCGGAATTCGACAGTCTTCTTTTAAACGTCGAAACTTGGGAAAAGGGGCGTTCGATTTACGATTATTTCCGGATCAACAAAAAGCTGGAAAACACGCCGATTGTATTTTATAATGCCGATGAGGCGTTTACCTCTCTCAATCACAGAACTCCTCATGACAAAGACCAGATCCTCTACAAACCTTCCGATGTCGATTCTGTTATCGGGGCATTGTAGAGACATTTAAGGCAGGATGGCTGAAAAACAGAAAAAAGCTCTGATTTTCACCGATACAGACAAGGGTGGAATAATTCACATTGCCAATATAAAGGGCGGTGTGGGAAAATCTACTGTAGCAACTAATCTTGCTTCCTCCCTTTGCAGGAGAGGGCCGACCTTGCTGGTCGACCTTGATGTCCAGGGAAGTGCAAGTGTTGCTTTAGGTGTAGATGCATCCCAAACCACCTTTTGTTCCTGGGAGTTGTTCAGGAATCGCTTTTCAGTCCATGCCCTGCAGCCATCCAGAAATCCGAAAAAGATTGAATGCTGGTCCAGAGCCGTTGAATCACATCTCTTCGGCAGTATCGTCGGAAGGGGATCTCTCAGGGACGTTGTTGTAAAGGTCAAGCCTTGTCTCGATGTCCTGCCGGCCAGCTCGGACCTGTTCCGTTCTCCCCGAGGTTTCCATTACAATAACCTCCTGTTTAATCTCAGAGTAGCCAGAGAGTTCTACAAGTACATTATTATCGATACCCCTTCTGTCTGGAACAGGCTGACTCGTCTTCTCTATCTGAACAGTGATCTGAATCTCATACCTGTCACTCTCAACGCCCTCTCCACAAAAAGTTTACGGGAGTATTTGATCAATGTAAAAAAGCTTGTTTCGAAAAACCCCAAAATACGGCTCAGGATAGTGAAGAATGAGGTTTACGGCAAGCAGAGCTCAAAGCTGGTCGGAAAAACCCGCACCATGTTCGAGAACAGAAAATTCCTTGAAACTCTTTGTGAGCAGGTAGCAGTGCACAGTGATTCGGGATGCTCTCTGCTGCCACAATCGATCATCTTCGATCTTGAGATACCCGAATCCGCAATTGTGAGGAATGCGCAGGACATCGGCCAGTCAGTCCAGGAGTTCCGTCAGTATTCCAGTGCGGCAAAAGCATTTGAACAGCTTGCAAAGAACGTGCAGTATGTACTCAACAGTATCACCCTTGATAATTGTGCTGCTGTCGTCCAGGAGGAACGGATCGGTTTTGCCTCCAAAGCGTTAGCTGCTCTTGTCGTCTTTGCCTTGATCAAAATGAATCCTTCCGTACCTGAAATCCTGCCTCCCCGTCCCATAGCTCCGCAGCAGGTGGTCGAGAGCGAGAACAATGTGATTGAGCATCGGTTCTCTAATGGGGAGAGCATGTACAGAGTGGCAAAACACGCAATCAGCTCTTACAAAGCAATAGTGCCCAGTTATAAGGAAATCGATGGGTATCTGCGTGAAACCATTTCCGCCCATAACCTTACACGAATCTCCGGTGAGCCGAGAATCACCAATGTGCACAATATTCCTGACGGTCTGGTTGTAAATTTCTATCCTCCCCTTAACATAGATAACCCCAGTGAAAAGCAGCTTGTACCCGTGTACAAATTTTTCATGAGTCTGGTGGAGGATGAACATCCCTATATTACTGGCGATTGGTGTGAGAGGGGAACTGGAGGGGGGCAGCCGCATTATGGAATGGATGTCGCGGCTCCCTTCGGAACGAAAGTGATCAGTCCTATTGACGGTGAAGCTGTTCTCAAGACTGAGAGGACGGGGGGAAGAACTGTCGGGGTGGTTAATGACGGGGCTGTCATCTTCTTTTCCCATCTGGACAAGAGATTCGTGAGTACGGGTGACAAGGTCACCAAAGGAATGGCGATTGGAACAATCGGGATGACCGGGCGGACCAGCGGTCCGCACATTCATATCGGATACGGTGTGAAAAGTCAGTCACGTTATGATATTACCTTCGGTGACCATAACTACAAGGTCACCGATCCAAAGCATTTCTTCTACCGCCTGGCCTTCCTTCAGAGTCTTGAGTCCCAGGATCTTTAGACTGTTTCCTTTTTGGCCTGACGATTTTTCTTCAAAAACTCCTCTGCATGCTTGCGGCTGATTTCAGAATCACCTCCCAGCATTCGTGCAATCTCGGTGACTCTTTGAGAATCGTGCAGAGATTCGACCCTGGTTACGGTCCTTCCACCCGAAACTTCTTTTGACACTCTGTAGTGGTGATCAGCCGAAGAGGCAATCTGATGCAGATGGGAAATGCAGAGAACCTGGTGTGTGCTGCTGAGGGAATAGAGCGCTTTGGATACCTCTCCTGCCAGCACTCCACCTATTCCCGTGTCGATTTCATCGAAAATCAGCACAGGTATTTCATCATTTTCGGCAAGTATTGATTTGACTGCCAGCATGAGGCGGGAAACTTCTCCGCCTGAAGCCGTTTTTACAAGAGGCAGAAACGGCTCTCCGGGATTTGTTCGCACCATGAAGCGGACCGATTCCAGCCCTTCGGGGCCGGGTTCATCGGTTTTCTGCAGATCGGTTTTCCACTGCCCGCCATTGAATCCAAGCAGCACCATCCTGCGGGTGATCTCTTTGTCGAATTGCAGCGCAGCCTTCAACCGTACCCTTGAAAGCACATCTGCCGCATTCAAACATATTTCCTTACTCTTTTTTACTTCCGTTTCCAGCAGGTCCAGTTCGGCATCCGAATTGTCTATTGAAGCCAGGCTGCATTCGATAGTTTCAGTTTTTTTGATAAGGTCGTCCAGACTGCACATGTATTTCTTTTTCAAACGCTGGATTCTGGCAAGTCTCGAGTTTATTTCCTCGATTCTGTTCTGGTTGCTGCTGGTTCCCGTTTTCTGAAGATAAGAGGTGCAGAAAAGGTCCAGTTCGGAACATATCGATATCACGCTTTCAATATCGTTTACCCACGGAGTTACCGAGGTGTCGAATTTACTGAATGTTTCGAGTTTTCTTTTTATAAACGACAGTTTTTTCTGCAGAGAATCACCGTCGGCGGAATTCATAGCTTCCAGAATGTCATTGGCACAGGCGATACGTTCCGCGGAGGAGGATAGGAGATTCAGTTCCTGCTCAAGCTCCTCTTCTTCTCCGCTGCGCGCATCCAGTTTCTTCAATTCTTTATACTGAAACTCAAGTATGTCACGTTTTTCAGCCAGCTCTTTTACTCTGCGTTTTTCCTCTTTGAGCTTATCCCTGGCTAAAAGATAGCTGCGGTATGCCTGGTTGTAGGTTTCAGCCGGTTGTTTAACACCAGGGAGAGCGTTGAGCAGCCGCACGTGAGTACTCTCGTCCAGAAGGGACTGGTGCTGATGCTGACCGTGAAGATCGATAAGCATGTCACCAAGCTTTCTCAGGGTGGAGAGGGGTACGGGAATCTGATTTATGTGGATTCTGTTCTTGTCGCTGCGGGAAATTTTCCGGCGGATAATGAGCGTGCCCTCTTCTGTTTCGATCCCGGATTCTCTGAGGAAATTTTCAAGTCTTGAACGGACCGATTTAATTTCCATCACTCCGTTCACTTCAGCTTCATCTTTTCCGTTGCGGATCATTTCCGAGGATGCTCTTTCTCCCAGAAGGAGTCCGATGGCTCCGATGAGTATTGATTTTCCTGCTCCGGTTTCACCGGTGAATACAGTGAACCCGTCATGGAACTCCAATGAAAGATCTTCTATAAGCGCGAGGTTTTTAATGCGGAGTTCACGTATCATGTTGTTCACTCCTTTGTTTGTAGCCCTGACCCCAGCCCATTTTACTTCTGAGAAGAGAGAAGTACGACCGTTCCACCAGTTGTATGAGATTTGTCCGGACTCCTCCGTATGAGACAATGATTTCATCACCGCTTTGCAGACGTACCGATTCGAGTCCGTCGGCGCTTAGCAGCAGGTCGGGATTTTTCTCGTTAATCACCAGACGGATACTGCGGTCTGAGGGCAGGATGATGGGTCTTTCGGTCAATGAATGTGGACAGATGGGTGTTAAAAGGAATGCCTGGACCGTGGGCTCCACAATCGGCCCTCCGGCAGAGAGTGAGTAGGCGGTGGAACCGTTGGGAGTAGCCACAATGATGCCGTCCGCGAAAAAATCGGTTATGAAAGCTGAACCGCACCAGGCTGAGATCGAGGTCAGTTTCGGGGTGTTTATCCTGTTTATATAAATGTCGTTAAGAGCATGGAATCTGCATATGAGATCACTGCTTCGGACTATGCATGCCTCCAGAACCATTCTGCTGATGGTATGGTACTGGCCTGCACAGATTTTTTTAAGGCTCTCTTCAAGTTCTTCCGGACCTATGTCGGTGAGAAATCCAAGCCCCCCCAGATTGATACCCACAATCGGTTTTCCGGAAAATCTGCTCATGTGGGCAACGGACAAGAATGTCCCATCACCTCCAACAGAAAGAAGTGCATCGCTTTTTGCAATCAGCGCGTGCTCGGAATCGAGAACCGAATTTTCCGCAGGGACTGTGCCGGAAAGATCTGGATGGAAATGCACGGGGACTCTGTTGTTTGCGGCCCATCTTTGAATCCGCAGCAGCACATCTCTGGTCTGCTCGTCTTTTTTAAAGGCCACAACTCCAAAAGAGGAAACCGGTTTCATTCTCAATCCTTTTTATTGTGAACGGAACTCGCAGATTTTTTCCAGCATCTGTTCGAATTCCGGCCAGCGTGCTTTGATATATTCATCCTCTATGGATGTCTCACCCATGCATTTCAGGCCGGCCATGCAGAATGCTACGGCGATATTGGCCGGAAGTGGTTCACTCAGATCAAAACCGTCAAAATCACTGGCACCCTCCATTACTATCCCATCAGGCATTTCGCCGTGGCGCACTCCAAGGGTTCTGAGACATTTTTCCAGCAGGTCGATTCCATCAGGCTCGTCAAGACGGAGCTCTTCCAGTTCTCTGAACACTGACTGACCTCTGGCAAATGCTGCCGTTACACTCATACAGGGCAGCTGTCCGGTGAATTGGTACAGGGGAATGCACTTTACTTTTCGCCCGGTGAGTTCCGTTTTCTGAATGGTGACCATTCCAGCCGCCCCGAAGGAAGTGCGTTTGTTTTCCTGTATGGACAATTTACATCCCATTTTTCTGATGAAACCCATATGCTGCGATGCCCAGGATTCCAGCGGAACATTGGATATCACAAATGATCCCTTGGGTATCATGCACTTGACACTCAGAAGCGCTGCCGCCAGAATGTCATCACCCGGGACAGACAGTTCAACCGCTTCCCTTCTTTCCTGTTTTGTATAATCCACCGAAACCGTGAAAGTCTGGTTCTGAGCTGGGGCGGTTTTCATTTTCTGCTGCATGAACCGGATCCGCTGCATCAGTGGATCATTTGTCTTTTCAGCAGTATTTGATTTTACCGAAATCGGATAACCAAGGGCCTGTGAAAGGTGCCTGAGAGGGTTGGAGAGATAAAAGCTGATTGTAAAGGAACACGATTCATTTTTTCCCATTAGAAACGAAAGAAGAGCGGCGCTGTTGTCTTCATTAACGGAGAGGTCGGTGTCCGGACATGTGAAGTCTGCTGCATGTAACCCGTACGTTTGGGCGACATTCAATTTTTCCAGTTTGATTCCCAGTTTTTTCCCCTGCTCTATCCAGGCATTAATTCTTTTATCGGATGCGGACCGGGATACTACGGTCTTTCCCATTCCCAGTCCAAGGAAGAGAAACATGGTCCGGTATGTCTGAAGAGAATCCGGGAGGTTGAGAAGAAGGGTGGGGTCATTGCTGACCACAGGTGTTATGTGAAGGGTGGAATCTGCAAGTTCGATTTCTGCATGCCCCTGAAGGGATTTGCGAATGTCTGACAATACAGAGTTTTCCTTGATTTCGGGAATTTGGACTTCTGTACCGGTTGCACAGGCACTCAGCGCCGCCAAATACAGAAGGTCGGGATTTGTGGGGAGTACGATTTTTCCTTGTACAGCTTTGACGGGATGCAGTTTAAGCATCGGCTCAGCTCCTTTCGCGGGCGGAAAATCCGTTGCCGTTGAGAGTTTCTATTGCCTCTCTGGCGATTTCAGGAGACTCAAAAGCCAGTCGGATAGTCCCGCCTTCACCTTCTCTGACTTTCAGCACTTCGATGTCCTTGATATTTATCTTTTTGCTGGCAAGCAGGGAGGAAACCGAGGCGATGAAACCCGGTTTGTCCTCGGCCATTATGAGAATCTCACTTAATCTGCCGATAAAACCTTTGCTTGACAGCGGAATCGAATTCCTTATGTTTTTAGCTTCTTCGAAATCCTTTCTGAGTGAATCGGCCAGAAGAGACGATTTCATTTCTGAAAGGATGTGAATAAAAGAATCCAGAAGTGGACTTATCGCGTTCTTATTTGTGACAAGAATGTCATGCCACATGCTGTAGGGAGCTGAGGCGATTCTTGTCATGTCTCTGAACCCTCCTGCGGCAAGAGAAAGGGTGCCCGGAATTTTCTCCTCCTGTTTGCCGGCTGCAAGTACGAGCGCGCTGGCCAGCATATGGGGAACGTGGCTGACTGTGGCGGCAATGCTGTCATGCACGGCTGGGTCGAGGAAAACGTGTTTGCAGCCGAGGTGCTGCCTGAGGAAATCGGAGAGGGCCTTGTCCCTGCTTTCAGGTTTGTTTTGTGCGGGTGTCAGCACATAAATGGCGTTTTGGAAAAGATAAGGATCGCTCGCTGACGGCCCGCTTTTTTCCGAGCCGGCCATTGGGTGTCCCCCCACGAAGTGAACAGAGGCGGGAAGGTGTTTTCGGGCTGTTTGTGCTATTTCTTTTTTTGTACTGCCTACATCAGTGATTATCAGATTGTCAGGCAGTTCCATTTTACCAAGAGATTCTATTGTGCGCAGGATAGTGAGAATAGGGGAGCAAAGGAACAGCAGATCGGTTTTCCTGACCACCTCGGGCAGAGCATCGTAATGGTGGCCTTCATCTATCAGATCGAGTTCTTCAGCTTTCTTCAGGTTTGACTCAGAAGAAAGACCGATGATTTTGCCGTTGAATCCGGTTTTTTTCAGGGCTGCTCCAATGGAGCCGCCCAGCAGTCCCACACTGTAGATTGTAACCGTTTTGGGGTTGTAGCTCATTGCTCCTCGCTCCGCTTCCTGTTCAGTAAATAGAGTATCTCCCCCTTTTTGGTGAGGGGTATTATAGTATCGTGATAGTAGCGGACAACCGGTTCGGGATCTATGACATTTCTCACCTGTCGGTTGATATCCGCCTGGATCAGACTGACTTTCCTTTTCACGCGTTCAATGATCCGTTCTTCAACATTTCTGCGGGTCAGTTTATGAAGAAGCGCTTCCCTGTCGTTCTGTTCTATGAGTTGCATGTAAGCCTGAGGGGCTGCGCGGAATTTGCTTTCCGCAACGTATAATGCTCCGAAATGGATTCGGCGAGCTATTGCCTGTACTGTGTACACATCATGCTCGACACTCGAGCCGTACTGGCCGTCATCACCTTCAGGGCAAATCTCAGGCACAAGTGACATATAACTTTCAAGAATGTCATCCGAAAGGTTCACCCTGTCGTAATCATCGATGAAAAGGCCTGTATCGGGAATGTTGACTTCTCGTTGAGGTTCGGGAAGAGATCTGAAAAAAGGTCTCTCCTCGGGAACACAGAAACGTCCGAATCTGGCATCCATCTCTTCCTGGTAGCGGAGACGCAACTGGAAAAGAGAAAATGCGTCCTCACCTCTAAAGCCGCTTTTACCGGGAGTGTATATAACCGTGTTGCTTCTCCACTGCGCCCTTTCGATCAACTTGCTGATGATCGTTTCTTCCAGCCCCTCGAGACGGGCTGCAATGGACTGCAGGTCAATAGGTATCATTTTATGCGCTTCCCGCCCCGAATCCGGTGGCAGCTTTGAACTGTGATACTTTTCTCTTCAGAATCGCGGCAGGATTTTTCCCTTTGATAGCCGCTGCTTCTATTTCCTTTACCAACGCACTTCCTACGATTACTCCGTCTGCACCTGCTTTTCCCACTTGCTTCACGTGTTCAGGCGTGGAGATGCCGAATCCCACTGCAGCGGGTTTATCGGTGATCCGTTTGAGCCTTTCAAGCGTCGACTTGACACTCGTGCTTAGTTCGGTGTCGGTGCCCGTGGTGCCGGGGCGGCTGACAACGTACACAAAAGAATCTATATGCTCACAGATAAATCTCATCCGCTCCTCGGGAGTGAATTCGGTCACTATGAATACCCGACCTATTCCGTATTTGTGCATTGATTTATGAAGCTCTCCGGATTCCTCCGGCGGCATATCGGCTACAAGCAGACTGTCGATTCCCGCCTTTGCAGCGCGTCTGCAGAATTCGTCATACCCGATACAGGACACCGTATTTGAATATAGAAGAAGTCCGATGGGTATATCGGTGCGTTTTCTGACTTTACCTATCATGGAGAAGAATGAACTGTAGGAAAAGCCCGCCTCGATGGCTCTCTGTGCAGCTCTTTGGTTTACGGGACCATCCGCAACGGGGTCGGAGAAAGGATATCCGATCTCAAGCACATCGGCCCCGCCTTTCACGTATGCGTCTACGATGTCCATAAATGTTTCCGGATCGGGATCTCCGGCAACCGCAAAGGGTATGAATGCCTTTTCTTTTTGATTTCTGGTTCTGCTGAATGCCTCTTCGTATCTGTTCATAATTTCATCCCAAGGTAATCGGCGACGGAATATATGTCCTTGTCCCCGCGTCCGGAAAGGTTGACCACCATTATCGAGTCAGGGGAAAGCTGTGGTGCTCTTCTGAGTGCGTAGGCCAGTGCGTGTGAAGATTCCAGGGCCGGAATGATCCCCTCGGTTTCGCAGAGAACTTTGAAGGCGTTCACCGCCTCCTTATCCGTTGCATAGGTGTAGTCAACTCTTTCGGTCTCCATTAGAAAGGAGTGCTGGGGGCCGACACCGCTGTAATCAAGTCCTGCTGATACAGAATGAGTGTTTTCGATCTGACCGTTTCTGTTCTGAAGCACGTAGGAGAAGGCTCCGTGGAGAATGCCGGGTTTTGCGTTTTTGGAAGGTGTAAGGCGAACTGCGTGCTTTTTTCCCTTCAGGCCCAATCCGCCGGCTTCCACTCCGACAAGCTTGACCTTTTGGTCCTCCAGAAAGGCACTGAATATTCCTATGGCGTTGCTTCCTCCGCCTACGCACGCCACTACTTCCTGGGGCAGTTTCCCTGTGCGGTCTAGAATTTGGGCTCTGCACTCTTTTCCAATTACCGACTGGAAGTCACTCACGATGGATGGGAACGGATGAGGACCCAGAGCCGAACCGAAAACATAGTGAGTGTCTTTGACCGTTTTGGTCCAGTCGCGCATGGCCTCATTGACTGCATCTTTGAGGGTCTTGCCGCCGCTGTCAACCGGCACCACTTTCGCTCCCAGCAGATTCATACGGAATACGTTGGGTTTCTGGCGCTCCATGTCTACTGTTCCCATGAAAATGTCACAGGACATTCCCAGAAGGGCTGCCGCGGTGGCGGTGGCAACTCCGTGCTGGCCCGCACCCGTTTCCGCAATAAGCCGGGTCTTTCCCATGTACCTTGCAAGCAGGGCCTGTCCAAGAGCGTTGGTGATCTTGTGTGCTCCGGTGTGGTTGAGATCCTCTCTTTTGAGAAAAATTGTCGCTCCGCCCAGTTCTTCACTCAAGCTTACCGCCTGATAGAGAGGTGTCTGGCGGCCGTTGTAGTCTTCAAGAAGCCGCTTGTATTCATTCTGCCATTGAGGTTCATTGCGGAATGTCTCGTAGGCGGCTTCCACTTCTTTCAGAGCCGGCATGAGGGTTTCAGGTGCAAACGTGCCCCCGAATCTGCCGAAATAACCATCTTTCACGCTTCTGTCCATTCATCGAATCCGTTCAGTTTATGAATCTGCCAAATCTGCTGAAGCTCAGGGTGCGTTTGCCCGCGGAATTCTGCGCACAGCTCCACAAGGTCATGACGGGTCTTCCGAACACCAGGGAAGAGTTAACCGGGCCGTAGTACCGTGAGTCCAGGGCTTTTTCATTGTTGTCCCCCAGCAGAAAAAGGTATCTGTCCTGAACCGTAAAGCCTTCTATGGAGTCGCCACCTTGAGTGATTTTGAATTCCAGCCGGAAATCTCTGTCATCGAGGGTTATTCTGAGATAGGCCTGAAGACGATCCCAGAAAAACCAGTCGTAGCGAAGATGTTCAGGAACTGATTCCAAAGTTCCTCTGTACAGGGTAAAATCTTTGATAAAATAAGTGTTGCTGGCGGTATCGTCTATGAAGAGAGCGGCATCCAGATCATAATGAGATTCGGGATTTTCCTGACGCAGTACGGAGAAGGAAAAAAAGAAGTCCCTTAAAGAAAGCTCGCCGAAACGTATGCTGTCCCCCGGTGCGGGTATCCTGTAGGGATCCATGAAGTCTCTGGGAGAATAGTCGGCGGGCAGAACTACTTTTTCATTCTGAGGATCAGCATCTGTTTTCTCAGGTGCCTGGGAACCGATATGGAAGGTGCCGCTGTCGATTGCGGCCGTATCACCAGAAGCTCCCGCGACTCTGAGGAGAGTGTTTTCTTTTTTTCCGGGTAATCTGCAAAGAACGGGCTTGCCGGTCGAGGGGTTTGACATAAGTGTCCTGAGGCCCGGTAGGTAAGGAGTTCTGAACAGAATGATTCTGTCACCTTTTCCTACTGCGGGACTCATCTGTGACCCGTTGACCACGATGGAATCAAGGATGGTGAATTTGATCAGAACTCCCACCCCCAATACCAGCAGAAACTGTTTGGTCCCTCTGTAGAGAGCCAGACGGAAATCCGCCGGTTCCGTCTTCTTCAACAGGTCCTCCATGCTAATCCCGACTCAGAACTGCAAGGAACGCTTCCTGCGGAACTTCAATGTTGCCGATCTGCTTCATGCGCTTTTTTCCCTCTTTCTGCTTTTCCAACAGTTTTCTCTTGCGGGTGATATCTCCGCCGTAGCATTTGGAGGTGACATCCTTGCGGTAGGCCTTCACGGTTGTGCGCGCTATGACTTTGGTCCCGAGTGCCGCCTGTATAGCTATTTCGTACTGCTGACGCGGTATCAGCTCTTTGAGCTTGGCGGTGATCATTTGTCCGAAAGTATAGGCCTTGTCTCTATGTATGATAGTGGAAAAGGCATCCACGGGAGATCCGTTGATGAGAATGTCAAGCTTGGTGAGGTCATTGGGCTCGTAGCCTGAAAATTCGTAGTCCATCGAGGCATATCCTTTAGAGCAGCTTTTCAGGCGGTCGAAAAAGTCGATTATCAGTTCGGCCAGAGGCAGACTGTACTTGAGGCACACGCGCGTGGTCTCGAGGTATTCCATGTTGTCCAGTCTGCCCCGCTTCTCTTCGCACAGTTTCATGATCGCGCCCACATAGTCGGTGGGGGTAATCACCTGGAGCTTCGAAATGGGCTCGCAGATATGGTCTATTTCACCTGGTGAAGGCAGACGGGCCGGACTGTCGATATTCACCATGCTGCCGTTTTTGAGATGAATCTCATACTGCACGTTGGGAACGGTGGTGATGATATTCACACTGTATTCTCTCAGGAGGCGTTCCTGGATGATCTCCATGTGCAGCAGGCCGAGAAACCCGGCTCTGAACCCGAATCCGAGAGCGGTGGATGTTTCCGGCTCGTAGCTGATGGAGGCATCGTTCAACCTGAGCTTCTCGAGTGCACTGCGCAGGTCCTCGTAATCCGCTTTATTCACAGGGTAGATTCCGCTGAATACCATCGGTTTCACTTCGCGGTAGCCCGGAACCGGTGTGGTTGCACCGTTGAGGCGGGTGGTGATCGTGTCACCGATATTGATGTCTGAGACGGTTTTAATGCTGGCTATCACATATCCCACTTCACCGGCCCGCAGTGTGGAGCAGGGGACACGGCCCATGCGGAAAAATCCCACTTCATCGACTTCGAATTCCCGTCCGGTCTGGAAAAAGCGGATCTGTTGCCCTTTCTTCAGCTCCCCTTCCACAATCCGCACGTATGCAACGGCACCCCTGAAAGAGTCGAATTTGGAATCGAAAATGAGTGATTTGAGCGGTTTGTCTCTTGCTCCCTCCGGAGGCGGGACTTCAGTAAGAACCCTGTCCAGAATCTCCGCCACTCCCTGGCCGGTTTTCGCACTGCAGGAAAGAACCGTTTCGGGCTCCACTCCCAGAAGGTCGCACACCTGGCGGCGGATCTCATCGGGGCGTGCAGATGGAAGGTCAACCTTGTTCATGACCGGAATGATACTGAGATCGTTTTCCAGCGCAAGGTAGATATTGGTGAGAGTCTGGGCTTCTATGCCCTGGCTTGCATCCACAACCAGAATGGCTCCTTCGCAGGCCGCAAGAGAGCGGGATACTTCATAGGAGAAGTCCACGTGTCCCGGAGTGTCGATCAAATTCAGCTGATAGGTGTTGCCGTCGGGGGCTTTGTAATCCATCCTTATAGGGTGGGATTTGATGGTGATGCCCCTCTCACGCTCGAGGTCCATGTCGTCAAGAACCTGAGCCTGCATTTTTTCTTTGCTGATCGTGCCGGTCAGCTCGAGGAAACGGTCCGCGAGGGTGGATTTCCCGTGGTCAATGTGCGCAATGATACAGAAGTTGCGTATGAGATTAAGATTGGTCACTGCTTTTCCCTGTTGATGAATCTTTTAAACTGGTTTTGCCCCGAATCGCTGGAAATGTTCCTAAATTTGAACAGGTAATATAGTTCATGACAGAGGCCGGCAGAAATGGGCCCATCTTAGGTTATTGGGGCTCTCCTCCCAGGGATGATACTATTTTTCGGGCGAATGAGGAGAGGGACGGATCGCGGGCTCCCATGAGAATAACACAATCTGCTTTATCCGACCACTGGGCTATCTTTTCCAGCGCTTCTTTTCTGCTTTCAACCGCCGATGCCTCGAAGGGAACATCTCCCATGAGGGTGATGAGGTCCTGGGATTTTATATCCATTACGGTTGAGCCGCCGGCATAGTAAATGGGAAGAAGACAAAGTTTGTCATCGCAAAGCAGAGTGCTTTTGAACATTTCCGCATATTCGTGCTTGAGAAAGCGGGTAGGGGCGAAGCCGTGGGGCTGGTAAACTGCTATTAATCTTTTTGACAGATTTCTGGCTGCGTTGACTGCTGCCCTGATCTTTTCGGGGTTGTGTGCGAAATCGTCCACTACGGTGATACCGGATCTTGTCTGGTGGATGGTGAATCTCCGGTCGACTCCCTTGAAGGCTGCTGCACCTCGGGCAAGCTGGGACGAACTGCAGGAGAACTGGCTGCATACACAGAGTGCCGCGAGAAGATTTGAGGCATTGTGATCGCCGGGCAGGGGGATGCTGTACCGGTTTCCGTTCACTTTAATGGTGTTGGATAATGGTGATATCTGCGCTGAAAAACCTCTGAATTGTGCCTTTTCGCCTGATCCGAAACTGGTCGTTGCATCAAGAGAGCTGAGTTTGGGATCATCCGCGTTGATTGCCGACCATTGTGACTGCTTGACCAGCTTGCGGAACATGTCCAGCACTTCGTCTTCGGTTTTGTGATCCTTCGATAAATTGAGAATAACACTAAGGGAAGGTTCGTATTTGACCAGCGTTCCGTCACTTTCATCGGCTTCTATGACCAGCAGGTCGGAGTTTCCGCAGAAGGCATTACCAAGCATCCCCTTCTGTTCGAGGCTTCGCAGGGCGGCTCCGGAAATGAGAGACGGGGAAAGCTCGCACGCGGTAAGGAGTTCGAAAATCATGGCGGTCACGGTGGATTTGCCGCTCGTGCCTGCCACGGCGATGCTCTTATGCTCCTTTACTATCGATGCCAGAATGTCTGACCGGTGCACTACAGGAACATTCAGTCTGCGGGCTGTAGCGATGTCGGGGTTGCTTTCCTCTATGGCGGTTGACACGCAGAGCGCATCCGTTTTATCTGAAATGCCACTTCCGTCCTGGGGGAAGATGCTGCAACCGCAGGAGAGCAGGTGTTTTCTGATATGTGCGGTACTGTCTGAATCGAGAAGCCGGTCGGAGCCGCTCACGGAGAGGTTTTTCCAGCGGAGGAACTGGGCAATGGCACTCATGCCGCTGCCAAAAACACCTGTGAAATGTATGTTCGAGCACTTTGTTCCGTTAACTGATATGGACAAGAGTTCCCTCCTCGACGAGGTCAAAAAGTGTAAGTATGTCTTCGTTTCTCATGCAGATGCATCCGTGGGAGTTGGGGGTGCCGATTCTGTCTTCCCGGTTCGTGCCGTGGATGTAAATATACCGCTCGAAGGAGTCGATTCCCGGACCGGAGTTGATTCCCGGCTGAAGGCCCTGCAGTCTCAGAATACGGGTGAGGATCTGGTTTTCGCTCTCCATTCCCGGTTTCCAGATTTCACCGGTGGATTCTCTGCTTTTGAATATGGTCCAGGCCGGTTCGCCTTCCCCGATTTTCTGGATTACAGTGTGCAGCCCCGGAGGAGTCATGTTCGACCCTTCTTTGTTTCCCGTTCCGAACCGTGAGGTGGAAACGGGAAAAACTCTGTTCCCACTGTTTCCGGAATGGTAAATCAGCTTCTGCTGCCCGATATTGACTTCGAGGTAATGTTCCGGGAAGGGTATGCCGAGTTCGGAAATGACTTTTCTGATCTGCTCCATAGGAATTCCGTACCGGTTTCAAACTCTGTTGATTGTGAAGTTGTGTTCTTAATTCACTGGATTTAACCCTGACACAATAATATAATTATAATATGCAACGGACACCAGATGCCAAAATTTACTAAGTAAAGGAAAACTTGCTATGTCCATCGATCAGATCAGTGCAACTCAGAGCAATGCAGCAGCGATGAACGAGGATACCTGGCGTATATTTCGTATTATGGCCGAATTTGTTGAGGGTTTTGAGACACTTTCGAGAAGTGGCCCCTGTGTCACTATTTTCGGTAGTGCGCGAACTCCCAAAAACCACAAGTACTACAAGATGACAGTAAATATGGCTCGGACTGCGGCCAGAGATGGCTACGGGGTGATTACCGGTGGAGGGCCCGGTATCATGGAGGCGGCAAACAAAGGGGCGAGCGAGGAGAACGCACATTCCATAGGGCTCAATATCCAGCTCCCTTTCGAGCAGCTCCCCAATCCATTTATCAAGACCATGCTCAATTTCAGACACTTCTTCATCAGGAAAGTAATGTTTCTGAAGTACACGTCCGCGGTGATAATAATGCCGGGCGGGTACGGGACGCTTGACGAAATGTTCGAGACGCTCACGCTTGTGCAGACACAGAAGGCTCCCGTTCTGCCGCTTATACTCATGGGTAAAGACTACTGGCAGGGCCTTGTCGACTGGCTTGGCAGCACCATGCTCGAGCACAAGTACATACTGGATGCCGATCTGTCTCTGATGAAGATGACGGATGATCCGGATGAAGTAATGGAGATCATCAAAGAGCACGCCCGCGGAAAGGAAGTCACTCCCAATTTCGTGTAAAACGTGTTGGCGGGGTTGACAGAGCGTCTGGTAAAAACTAATATTAAAAGAAAAGCGGGTCCAAATTTGGCAAAACTGAGATCGTACAATTGAGTTTACCACTAACGCACAGGGCAGGTCTGATTACGATCTGTCCTGTGTCATTTTATTAATGCATG
>JBKHHW010000040.1:0-23275 GCA_046538945.1 Chitinispirillaceae bacterium
GACGGGGAGGACCGGGGTGAAGAAAATGCAGCGGATGAAGCCCAAAGACTGAAGGACATTCGCAGGCGCAGAGAGAAAGCACTTACAGAAGAGCAGAACTGAAAAGAGATGAAAAGAAAACAGAACATAATTTCTCATTTGAACGGAGCTTTTTGGCTTCTTCTGTTTCTGTTTTCTTCTGTCTCCTACTCCGATCAGCCAGATGAATGGAGGTCGAGAGAAAACCAGGTTTTGCGTTTTGGTACACAATGGAATACAATTGAACTGTTGAATCAGGAATTGCTTCAGATAAGTGACGTTCTCAAGGATATCCGGGATCTTCAGCTTTTTCCTGATGAATTGACCCGCCTGGAGAATTCGGTCATGGTTTCCATAGACAAACAGATCGAAAAAGCGGAGAAACGGTGCTTTTCTGTGAAGACGGATCTATCGGCACTGAAACCGCCCTTTGTGGATGCTATGGCAATTCTGAGGGAAATGGTCGTGAACGAACCTGTTGAGGACATGTTTGAGGTTCTGGAGCGTAAGGATCTGGAAAGAATAGATAGAATGATCATGGTGAAACAATCCATCGATTCTCTATGGAGCGATATCGATGCTCTGCTCTTCAGGATATCAGATGCGATGGGGATCTCTATAGCTCGGGAAGACAGCAGTTCAGACAAGGAGGAGTTCGTCCAGATTCTCAGAACCAGTCTGGGACGGCAGTCGGAGATGATCTGTCGCAAGATCAACAGAATAAAGGATGAGCTTGTCAGGCGCAGCAGTCTGGCTCAGGCCAGGAAAATGTTTCTTGTTGAAAACCGGCGCATACGCGAGTATCTCTCCGGGGAAATGTATGAACTTGCCCGGAAAAAGAGTCTTGATTTCAAAGAGCGCTACAAAGGGCGTATCGGGCTCGATGAACTGAATCTGCAACTTGCAAAAGTGAACTTTTTTTTGGGTGCCTATGATGAAGTTCACCGGATAGCAGAACAGATAACAGAAGGGTCAAAGCATGCGGAGGAGAGTGTCCTTTACGTTCTGCAGAGCTTGTATGCTCTTGAGGATTACGAAAGGGTTTGGAAACTAGGAAGCAGTGTGAATATAAAAAATCAGAAGAGAAGCGCAAGGAATCTTCTTTTGTGGATCATAATGGAGAGCGGCATCGCTTTGGGCAGAAAAGTTGATTACAGCCGTCTGGCTTCTCTGATGCTCAAGGGAGAATCTTATCAGATACATGTGATGCATTCTCTCGGCAGGTCTTATCTGATTTCTGAAGACACCTCCATGGCCTTCTCTGTTCTCGAGAGCGCATGCAAAATCCGTCCGGCCGGTGAGGTTGACAGAAATGCCTTGGTCGCTGTCAAGCTTACTCTGGCAGAACTGCACCACGAGAAAAGAGCATATGAAGAAGCTTTGTCTCTCTATTTTTCCATGTTGAAGGGAGAGAGAGACCTGGACCGTGTTTTGACCGGCATCGCCTGGTGTTATTTCGGGATGGGCTCTGATGATAAAGGTGAAAATGCACTCAAGAAACTGATTAATCAGAAACCTGAATCCCCGTTTGCGGCTGAAGCGATCTATGTCATGGCAAAACGGTTTCTGCAAAAGGCAAGGTTGGAGTGGGAGAAGACTGTGTTTCTGGTCTCGGAGGTGCAGCGTCTTTCAGAGCTGCTCGAAAAGGTGGAGAAAAAAATTGCAGAAAACAGCAGTCCTGAGGAGAAATTCATCAAAGCTTCAGAAGAGCTGCGTTCTCTTATCATGCGGTTGAAGGAGGAAAGCCGGTTTGATTACGATCAGATTGCCTCTTTGTACGACAGAGTCCGGAAAATAAACAATCTGGTATTGCATCACTATTCAAGCGGCTCATTCCAGGAGGTATCCTTCACCCGGAAAAGGGAGCAGTTGCTTTTTAGTTTGGATTCCCTGATGATAGCTCTTCAAGAACAGGACGGCAGCACCATTTCCAGAAAAACCAGACTGAGGGAAGCGTCTTTAAACAGGGCCGAAATCAAATCGGTTGTGAACAGGATGAAAATTCTTGACACTGATGCCATGTTGGATAGATACAGGTGGGAAAGGGAATATCTGGACTGGCAGAAATCCCAGCTTCGCAGGGAAAATAGGAAATCAGTCTCAGTTGAACTGGACTCTATTCTGATAAATGAGGAACGCCTGAAGAAAAAAGCATACAGAGAGCTGACATCAAAAATCAAAAATGCGATTGCTCTTGGAGTTTCGTCCCGGGATGAGGCTTATTTCCGCTATCATCTGGCTGAACTGTACTATTCAGAGGAAAATGATAAATTCAGCAGCGAATATGATGAATACGAGACAAATCTCCAGATCTACAATGATCTGATTTCCGCAGATAAAGGAACTCAGGCTGCAAACAGAATATCTGCGCCGCAAGCACCTGTTTTAAGTCACCGGAAGAGCTTGTCAGAATACAGAAAGGTGGTGGGGAAAAGCGGGGATTCGCTGGTGACAGCGGCTGCTTACTACAGTATGGGATGGTGTTTCAATGATCTTTCCCGGTTCGACAGCGCTTATCATTACATGGAGAAAGTTGCCGCAGACTATCCCTCAAGCCCCCATGCCGCCCAGGCCTGGATGTACTGTGGGGAGAACCGCTTTGAGAATGCCGATCTGGAAGAGGCGATCAGGTGTTATCAGGCTGTGATGAGGTACCCTGAAAGTGAATATTTCGATCAGGCACTGTACAAACTTGCCTGGACTCAGTACCGATTGTCTAATCCTCAAAAAGCAATCAGCTCTTTTCTGGCACTGGTGGAACTGGGAGACGGCAACAAAACCGGGGCGCTTCTTGAGAAGGAATCCATGGACTATATCGCCATCAGTTTCAGCGAGACCGATATCGCCGGTGATCAGGGACTCAGGAAGACCGTCGCTTTTGTAAGTAAGTTCGGGGATGATGGGAAAGGCTACAGCATAATAGGCCGGCTGGCGGGAGTTTATAAGGATCAGGGACGCTACGATATGGCAATAAAGAGCTACCGCAAGCTGCTAGAGATGTACCCTGAACATCCGGACAATCCGCTTGCCGAAAGTCAGATGCTTGCACTCAGGGAGAGGGGCAAATCCCCTGACGAGACCGGATTGATGAAGTTGAAATACTTCGAGAAGTATCACATGAAGAGCTCCTGGTCGCAGATGCAGGCTGATTCCACTGTGCGGCAAAGGGCTGACAGTGCGGCTGCGCAGCATCTTTATGATGCCGCGATAGGGTTCCATCAGTTCGCTCTCCAGAACAGCGATCCGGAACTTTACGGATTTGCGGTAGATGCCTACAGTAAGTACATAAACAGTTATCCGGATTCCCCCATTGCAGGTGAGTGTCATTACAACCTGGCGGAACTTGAATTCTCCAGAGGCAACTTGCGCAGTGCCGCGGAAGAGTACATCGCAGTCTCTCGGAAATACAAGGAAGGAAAGTACAGGGAAACTGCGGCCTGGAATGCCATTGTGGCTTCCCAGCAGCTTCTGAAGCAGGAAGAGGAAACTAAAAAGTGATCAGATGTAAGTTTATATTTATCATGGCTGCGGTCTTTCTCATCATCGGGTGTTCTCCTGTACGCAAACCTGATGTGGCTCTTCCGGATCAGTCGGCCGAAGACAGCGAACAGTTGCCGGTCGATACCGTATCTGAAAGTCCCCCGGCCGACACTGTCCTGTCTTCTGGACTCTCTGAAGCATCTCTGCTGCTTGTGAAAGCCTGTGATAATTACTTGTCAATAGACACGGTCAGTCCGAAAGCTGCTGATGTGATGGGAATCAAAGCGTCCGTATTCTACAAAAACGGTATGCTGGAGGAGAGCAGGATCGTATATAAAAGAATATTCGAGCTTTTTGCGGAAAGCCCACAGGCTTTTGAGGCCATTAAAATGATCGCTCAGGCATATTATAAGGAGAAGAGATTCGATCTGGCTCAGAAGTGGTACAGGAAATTGAGGGATATGGCCGGTGAGGGAGGAGATCGTCTGGAGGCGATCTCCAGGATTGCGGAGTCCATATTCCGTATGGCGGAACAGTATGAAACAGATGGCAGGTTTGAAGATGCGGCAGTTCACTATGAAAAAGTCGCCAACGAATTTCCCGATGTTAAAATTGCGGATGTCGCCCTTTTCAATTCTGGGCTGGCTTATGAAAAACTCGGAGAATTGTCTCAGGCGATTCTTGTGTTCCAGCGTCTTCTCAGGCGATATTCCTCTTCAGACCTTCTGGCTAAAACGCAGTTCAGAATCGCAAGAAATTATGAACAGCTCAAAAAATGGGACAATGCAGCTGAAACGTATCTTCGGACAGCTGCGAATTATCCCTCTTCCGAGCTGGCTCCTACGGCTCTTAACAATGCCGGGTTCTGTTTTGAAAACAGCGGTAAACTCAGGGAAGCTGCGGCGACTTACGAGAAATTGGCTCAGCTCTACCCGTCCAGTAAAGATGCCGCGGATGTGCTCTTCAGGGCCGGAGAAATTTACGGAAAGATCAAAGACTGGGAAAATGTGAGCAGGGTCACCAACGAGTTTTCAAGGCAGTATGGCAATGATGCAGACCGAGTGATACAGGCGCTGTGTATGATGGGCATTGCATTCCATATGCAGGATAAAACCTCCGAGGCGCTGGAGCGGCTTCGGTCGGCAGTTGTAAGCTACACGAAATTGAAAAATCCTAGTTCAATCAATTCCTACTATGCGGCAAAAGCGCAGTTCACTATCGGTGAAATTCATCATGATAAAATGAAGAGTGTAAAGCTCATTCTCCCCAGAAACAAATACCGCCACCTCATTAAAGAAAAAAATCAGCTTCTCGAACAGGCCGTTCTTGACTATACCAGAGCGGTTAAATTCGGTATTCAGGAGTGGACCACAAGGAGCATATTCCAGATCGGACAGATTCATGAAGATTTCGCCATGGATGTGTTCAAGCAGGAGCGCCCTTCTGAGATGGATCTTGAGGAAAGGCAGGTTCTGGAGTTGGGAATCGCTGAAGCTGTGGAGAAGTTTTTGGTGGAGAAGGCGCTGCATTTTCATGAACAGAACGTGAAACTGGGAATCAGGGAGAAGCTTGAGGATAAATATGTCCTTCAGTCGCGCAGGAAGCTGACCGGATTGCCGTTCATGGCAGCTGAGAACTATCTCTCTTTGGTTGAGATAGCCAGAAGCGTGGAGGAGAATCAGAACCTGTCGGGTTTTGCACTCATCAACAGAAAAATGAAACTCATGCAGAAAATCGCCCCATATCAGGAGAGGGCAATAGATCTGTTTTTGAAGACTCTTGAAATGGGCATTACATATAAGGAAACAGACGATTTTTACAAACAGGCCAGTTCGCAGATCACCCGAACAAGCCTTTACGCCGGCGGTATTTATGCCGATGTGGCAATGATTGCCCGTGAAGCGCCTATTCCGGAAGGTTTCGACAGATATGACGAGTTCGTTTATAAAACAAAGCTTCTCTCACAGATCGAGAGCTATGAAAATCAGGCTCTGGATGCATTCCTGAAGGGGCTTAAAGTGACTGAGGCTTACGAGATCACGGATGAAAGCACGGGAAAGATCAGAGAAAGTGTCGCGAATCTTCTGTTTGTGAAAGGTCGCTCATATGACCTCTTGAGTATCGAGCTGTTTAAAGATCCTCCCTTTCCGGATAGTGTGGACGATGTTGAAAAAGAGGAATATGAAACACGTTTCGAGGAGCTGGGACTGCGCTTTCAGCAACAGGCTCTTGAAATCTATAAAAACATGCTTGAGTTCGCGGACCGCGACTATGCTGCGGGAACGTCTGTGACTCATGCATATGTCCGCCTTTTCCAGGACAGTCCCGAAACGTACGGCGTCAAGAAGGACACCACTGTGGAGCTCCAACTCATGTCCGGCTCTCAGTGGAGAGTGAGCTCCGATACTTCCCAATCCCATTGGCAGCAGCTTGAGTACGCTGACAGCTCCTGGCACAAGCCTCACAAGGTTTTTCCCGCACCCGAGGATTCTTCGCCGAAAGTCCCGTTTATGTGGTTTGGAGTGGGAAACCCCGGGGAGCTTGAAACGTATGATCCTGAAAAGAAGGTTCTGTTCAGAAGAAAGTTCAATCTCAGAGATGTTCCGCATTCGGCAAAGCTGGTTTTGCATTCAGGTTGCGGTGCTGAAGCCTTCGTGAACGGAGAATATCTTGTTCCGGATACTGTTGCGGAAAAGGAAATCAGGTACGATCTCATGGGTAAAGTGCGAAAGGGCGGAAACCTGCTTGCTCTGAAACTTGACTGCTACCAGGATTCCTCCTACGGCGTACTGCCGCATTTGTCCGTACTTGCCGAATCGCACAGGTACATCCCGAGTCCGCCGAATGGTTCTGATCTCACTTTTGATCAGGCCAGACCTGGTGTTTACCAGTTCCCCTCCATCAAGAATTTCAGCCTGGAGAGATGATATGAGTACGTGCAGATATCTGATGGTGATACTTGCTCTTTACGGCCTGAGCCTGGCAGCTGAGCCCTCGGACACGACGAAGCAGGAAAACTATCGTATAGAGACTCCCGGGACAATCACCTTCACGGTGGGAACCAAGATCAAAGGCAAGGTGGATAAACCTCAGGTGATGATATTTCTTCCCAAGGAGCGTTCCTACTATAGAGGTATGGATCTGACCAAGTCGTTCAGCGAGCAAATCATGCAGCCGCTGCCACTGGTTCCTCTGGTTGATTAGCTGTAAAATCATTGACTTAAACGGCTGTGGAATGGTAAAATTGATTGATGGAATGTGTTTTTTCAACCGAATATAATCAGGTCAGGTTTTGTTAAACAGGAGGATTGATGGAAGAGGTCGCCCGTTTTTTTCAGGATGGTGGACACTGGATGTATCCCATTGCGGTAGTTTCTGCCTTCGCGATGGCGATATTTCTGGAACGTTCGTATTATTTTTATCTGCACTGCCAGCTTAATTCGAAGGCCCTTTTGACCCAGATCACCAGGCTTGTGCGCAATGGAGAGGTTGAAAGAGCACGGAAACTGTGTGCCGGCCTGAAAAATCCTCTCTCCCAGATTCTTGAAGCTGCTCTCTGGCATTTTCAGCAGGATGAGCCCGATCAGGAAATTCAGAACGCGGTTGATGAGGTAGCCCTGCGGGAGCTGCCCCGCATACAGCGCCGCACTCACTATCTTTCCCTTTTTGCCAACATTTCTACCCTTCTGGGACTGCTGGGTACGATTTTCGGACTGCAGCAGGCTTTTGGGGCCTTGGCAGGCGCGGATCCTTCGCAGAAAGCGACCGTTCTGGCCAACGGTATCGCCATAGCCATGAATACAACCGCATTGGGCCTGATGGTGGCCGTGCCGTGTATGATCATGTATTCGATTCTGGGTGCCAAGGCGAACGCTCTTATAGAAGAGATTGACGAAAATTCCGTGAGACTGCTTAACTTTCTGTACGCTCAGCGCAGAATAATGAGCTAGGGAGCCGGATAAATGTCCCAAAACGAAGACAAACAGATGAAGAAAGCTTTCCCTGTTTGCAAAAGGGTCCAGAAAAATGCCGGGCGGGAGGTCGAGATGTTCGACCTGGATGTCACTCCGGTTATGAATCTGTTCATGGTTCTTATTCCGTTTTTGGTTTCCATGGCGGTTTTCACCCATTTGGCGGTGATCGATTTTTCACTTCCGCCCTCTCAGACCGAAGGAGCCGCAGAAGCCGGGGAAACAAAAGAGCTTGATATTTCGATCGTGGTTACGAGAAACGGGTTCAGGATTGTGGGTACAGGCAACAAGCTTGATCTGGTGCCTCTTAAAAACGGCAGGTACCAGTTCGATCAGCTCAGGGCTCTTCTGAAAGCGGTGAAGTTCCAGTATCCCTCTCAGAAGAGTGTGGTTCTGGTACTTGAAGAAGATGTTATCTACGATGACATAGTCAAATTCATGGATGTGTGCAGGGAATCCCAGTTTCCGGATATAGGGCTTTCAGGAGAGGTCGGATGAATTTCAGGATGAAAATGAGCAAGCACAGGGGCATGCCGGTTCTCCAGATCCGGGGTGATTTGACAGGTGAGAATATTTCAAGGGTCACGGCAAAACTCAATTCCCTGAGAAAGGGCAAAGCCAAGACCATCGTGATCGATCTGGGTGACACAACATTCATCGACAGTCACGGGCTTGGGGTTTTTGTCTACTGCTGGCGGCTTCTGGAGCAGCAGAACCGCCGCATGGTGTTTCTCAGACCCCAGGGGTTCATCCGTTCCATGCTTTTGGGTACGAATCTTGACAAGATCTTTTCAGTGGTTGATTCGAAAGAGGATATATGAGTTTTCCTGCTTCCAAATCGAATGCAAACCGGCTGAGGATGACCAGAGCGTCAAAGCAGCTCAAGGGTTTCAAACCCCAGCTCACATCTCTTATAGATGTGATGACGATACTTCTTATTTATCTTCTGAAAAGCTTTTCCTCCGAAGGCGAAATCATCACGGTTTCCCAGGATCTTGTTTTGCCTGTGTCAAGCGCTCAGAAACGGCCGGAGCTGATGGTTACTCTTGTGGTCAACAACAGTTTTCTCATGGTCGATGACAGAAAGCTTGTGAATATGGATGAACTGCCTGAGGATGAACTGGTGATTCCTCAGCTTGACGAATGGCTCAGGAAACGTCGGGAGGCGACCGAGAAGATCGGAATGTATTCGGAGAAAACAAAGTTCAAGGGTGATATATTGATTCAGGGGGACAAGAGAATACATTTCAGACTGCTTAAAAGAATCATGTACACATGCGGTCAGCAGGGGTACAACAATTTTTCGCTGGCAGTAAGGAAAAAAGAGGAATGATTTGACCGATCCTGTTGGGTTTTCTTCAGCGTGCTTCCAGAGAGTCGACAAGGCTATGGTGAAGGAGGTGAAGGGTTCGTTTTTCACCTCTGTTGACCCTCGCCTGTTCTGGGTAGTGCTGCTGTCGCTGCTTGTTCACGGCATTGTGCTTTACTATCTCAGTAAACAGAAGGTAAGCAGCAAACAGGATATTGTAGTTATAGAAAGGATTCCCGAGCGTTTTGCCAGACTGATCGTGGATAAACCGGTTCCGAAGGTCAAGAAATCCGCAACTTCGACAGGCGAAACCGAGGGCACGGGAGAGAAGGCCCGGGAAACGGCTCCGGTATCGAAGTCGGCGAAACCGACCGTCGCCCAGCGCCGCAAGGCTGCCAGGGCGGTTGAAAAGAGAAGTGCGAAAGTGGAGCAAAAGGTTCGCAATGTGGGGGTGTTAGGGATGTTGACCGGGGTGGGAAAGACTGCAAAAGGGCCAGCTGTAGCCGATGTCCTGGGTAGCGATGAGTCATCCGGAAACAATTCCAGCAGCCTGGATGAAGCTCTTGAAAACATGGCTGGCCTGAAGAAAACCCAGAACCTGGATGTGCTCGACAAAAAACTGGTGAAAAGCAAGGATGTTTCAGTTGCTGCCAGAGAAGAAATAGATGATCTTATCGCCGGGGTAGGTGGGGCGAAATCTGTCGATCTGTCAAAGAGAGGCGATTTTATGATACAGCGTCCGGAGAGTATAGAGGGGGCGGCGTCTTCAAGTGCGAAGAGAGACAATTCTGCTGTCAACAGAATCGTTTCCTCCCACAGAGCGAGCATCCGTATGACTTATCAAAAATACCTGCGCCGGGATCCGAGCCTGGCCGGGAAAATCACCGTGAGGTTCACAATCACCTCCTCCGGATCGATTTCGGTTGTGGAAATACTGGAGAATACCACTGGTAATGATCAGCTTGAAAGAGAAATCGTGAGAAAAATCCGTATGTGGCAGTTTGATGAGATTCCTGATGGGGATGTGTCTGTGACCTATCCTTTTGTTTTTTCACCTGCGGCTTGAAAATGGAGACTACGTGAGAAGATTACTTTTAATTTTTTTACTGGCCGGATGCGTCGGGGCGGCAATAATCAAACCCGGAGATGTGCTGGACATCCGTGTTGTTTCACATTCGGAATTCAGCGGAAGATACACCGTGGCTCAGAACGGCAGTATCGATTATCCTCTGCTTGCCGATGAGAGGATTACGAATGTGACCACTTCGGAACTGATGGCTGATCTGTCGTTCCGCTTGGCAAAACATATTGACAACCCTCTTGTGCTTGTGTCGGTTGTGGATAATCCTGAAATCATGGTGAATGTTCTCGGGCAGGTAGAGAATCCCGGGCCGGTGGTGGTTCACCAGGGAGCCACACTTCAGGAAGTGATCCATAAAGCCGGGGGGGTGACTCTCAAAGCGGATTTGGAGAAAGTGCGTATAGTATACGGCGGGCACACTCAAGGTTCCGAGTATTTCGATCTCAAGGAGTTTCTCAAAAGCGGCAGCATGGACCAGATGCCCCGTCTCAACAACAAGGATATGGTGGTGGTGCTTTCTCAACCCAGGAGTGAGAAAGTGAAGGTGATCGGGTCGGTTCAGAAACCGGGAATGTTCGATGTTGACGAGAACACGAACATTTTCGAGATAATTTACATGGCCGGAGGTCCTGCTGAAAAAGCGGACCTGTCGAAGGTGAGACGCCTGAGTCAGAGTGAAGACAAGACAAATGAGGAGATGATCGATGTCCAGTCTTATATCGATAACGGAAGAATGGACAGCCTGCCAGTGGTCAATCAGGGAGATGTCGTACTTGTTTATTCAAAATGGTTTGACTGGAAGACATTCATGACCATCACCAACAATGTACTGCTGTTTCTGGTAACCATACAGACTTTCGCGGGACTATTCAAGTGAACAATCTACAGAACGGATCAACTGACCGCAGTTTCATAAAAAGTCATACGCTCAAGGAGTATCTGGCAGTTCTGCTCCGCCGCAAGAACATCATACTGCTTACATTTCTGAGCGTGTCCCTGTCTACTGTCTATTTCGTACACTGCATCGAGGATGTGTACGAGTCGTACTCTACTATTGTCATAGAGGAGCAGAATGTCCATTTTGACCAGATAATGAAAACGAATGCCAGGTCACTCAGCTTCTATGAGGGAATTCTCTCAAGCCGTACGTTTCTAGAGTCCCTTTTGGACAGTATCGGTATGGATGTGTTCAATTCGGTATTCCCCGGGTTTACCAGAGATGATGCTTTGATATACATACAGTCCAATCTCGCCTTGAAAAAGACAACCTTCTCATCGTTTCTACGTTTCAACGCCAGGGGCAAGACAGAAGAGATTGCCTATTTTCTGGCAAGTGTAGGTACTGATCTTTTCAGAAAGCGTTGTGAGGAGGTGGCCAGCGAGGAATCGCGCAGAGCCGTCTTGGAGATAGAAAAGCAGCTTGAACTCATTCGCAGGAATCTCGAACAAGCTGAGCAGGACTACAGGAGATTCAGCGAAAAGGCCGGGCGTATTCAGGAGGGTACGACCCCGGAGCTTAAGACTCTTCAGGAGGCCTATGCCAACAGTCTGGCTCAGTTGGGGCTAAAGGAGGCGGATTTCGAAGCAGAAAAAATACAACTTGCCAAACTGGAGAAAAAAATCACACCTCAATCCCGTCAGCACTCCCCTGAATACCTCAAACTGAGGGCGAAACTCCGTGAACTTGAAAAGGAGAAAATCCGATTGGAGGGATTGGGAATACGCCTGACAGGTCTGTCAAGCGTTGACAGAGAAATACAGCAGATTGAAACCCGGTTGCTTCAATACCAGAAAAGGTCGAAATCCACCATGGATCCGGTAAATATGCGTCAATGGCAGGAATTGCGCAAATCTGTTATTAATAAAGAGGGTGAACTGGAACTTTTCAAACGGCGGCTTGAATCTTATGAAAGGGCCATAAGAAATTACAAAAAAGGTAATCCTGACATTCTCAATGAGTCTCTGGAGCTGTTGAAACTGAAGAGGTCAAGGGAGATCTATGAGGAAATCTACTCCATCCTCCTTGAAAAGGCCGAAGAGGAACGGATTCGTTCCAATTCCAGCAGCGCGGGAATCAAAATCGTGGATAATGCTGTTATGCCTAAAGGCCCCATCCCCAAAAACGAAACCCACTTTTATATTTTGGGAATAGCTCTGGGGCTTTCTCTGGGAGTAGGTCTGGCTTTTCTGATCGAGAATAACGACACTACCCTCAAGTCCAACGAGGATATAGAAAAGTATCTGGGGCTTCCTGTGCTCGGAACTATTCCGCATATTGCTCACAAAAAAAAGAACAAGATTGAAGTACGCCGCAAGTCATCCGGTTCCGGGGACAAGACCACTGTATCGAAGTATCCCAAATCGGTTTTCAGTTTCGCGGGACAGGATTCCGTCATAACAGAATCATACAGGTCTCTGCGCACGAACCTCTCTTTTGCAAGCCCCGACAATCCCTTGCAAACTGTCGTGCTTACATCGGCCGGTCCTTCCGAGGGTAAATCCCTTACCATATCCAATCTGGCCATGGCTTATGCCCAGATGGGCAAAAAGACTCTGCTCATTGACACAGACCTGCGCAGACCGGTACTGCATCATATTTTCGGAATGAAAAGAGAACCAGGATTTTCAGAGCTTTTCATGGACAACCCGGTGTATGAGAACATCATCCGGCCTTCTCAAATGGAGAATCTCTTCATTGTCACTGCAGGGATATTCACGCCTAATCCCGCCGAGCTTATAGGCTCTCAGAAAATGAAGCAGATAATCGAGTATTTCAAAAGCAACTTTGATATGATCTTTTTCGACACTCCGCCCATAGTTGCTGTGACTGATGCTACACTGCTTGGAACAAAAGTGGACGGATTACTTATGGTAGTCAAGTCACATCATACCGACAGGGAGATAGCCCTGAGAGCCATGAATTCACTCGGAAACGTTGGTGTAAAGGTATATGGAACCGTCCTGAATGACATCGACCTTTCACACAGGTATTCCAGTTACGGGTATTACAAGTATTATTATCATTACTACAAAACCAAGAAGGATTGACTGTATCTTTCTTGGTTTTGTGCTTCATTATAAGCGGGGTCGGGTGATCAAACCATCTGTCGATATAGTCGTAGCAACATACAGAAGAGAGCCGATGGTCAGAAAACTGGTCTCGTCTCTTATTCCTGTTCTTCGGGAACAGGATTTTCTCATCGTAGTGAATCAGGGAGATACCCCTCTTGAACTTGAAGAAAATTTCAGACTGCGTGTCATAAATGTCCCCTTTTCAAATCTCCCTTCAGCACGTAACAGAGGTATTCTGTCAGGAAGTGGGGATATTGTGCTTTTTCTGGATGATGACGTCATTCCGGACAAATTACTTGTTGAAAAGCACAGGGAGGCATACAGAGATGAAAAGATCGGGGCTGTTGCGGGTTTTGTGGATGATCCATTGTTTAGTTCAGACCAGACCGTGCCCTCCAGATTCGACCCTGCGACAGGAGAACTGATTCAGAATTTTTCCGTTAGCGCCAGCCAGTTTTCTCTCAGTGTTATGGGCGCAAATATGTCTTTTTCGAGAAGTGTTCTTGAGAAGGTCGGATTTTTCGACGCACACTTTTCTGGAAACGCGTTGTGGGAAGAGGTGGATCTGGCATTCAGGATCAGAGCCTCCGGCTATAAGATCTGGTATGATTCAGAAGCCAAAGTCGTTCATCTGAGGGAGCAGACAGGCGGTTGCAGAAGTTCTTCAGGCTCGATATATCTTTACCATCAGTTTGCAAACACCTCCTATTTCTTATGCAAGCACACTCCCTTCAGATTCGGAAAAAGGCTGATTGTGTTCTGGTGGCACCGGCTGGAGTATTTCAGCCGGACCAACGGAAAAGGAGTGTTGAAACATAGACCGTTTTTCGTACTTGCGGGAATGTGCGGTTGGCTGTCGGGAATAGTGCGCTACTGCGTTGTGAAATTACGCAGTCCTCTCAAAGCCGGCCAGAGTGTTTTACCGGTATCGCATCAGGAGCAGATGTCGTGCGGGTAGGATTCGTATTCCCCAAAAAACAGAAGTGTGGTATCTCAATATACAGTGCCCGCTATGTTGAAGCATTGAAAAAAATACCTGTTGAGGTGATGGAAATAGATATGACGGATCTGTATTCCGACAATGTGAATGGGAACCGTCTGGTGGAAAATCTGGATGTTCTGCATGTGCAGTATGAGGCGAGTTTCTTTCTCAGAAACAGAAAAGATCTGTTCAGACAGCTGTTTTACGCACTAGAAAAGCCTCTGATTGTCTCTCTGCACGAGGTGTATGAAAAAAACCCCTTTGTATTTCCAAGGGAAAATATCAGGCCTCCCTTTCAATTTGTGAAAAGAAAAATTTACGATTGGCGGCATCCTCTTCAGACAATGTATCGCAGGCATGTCAGGTCGCAATTCTTTGCCGATCGCGTTCTGGTTCATCATGAGTACCACAAAGGGATATTGGAGGCGGGGGGAGTTGAATCATCCAGGATAAAGGTGATCGGGCATCCGGTGAAAGCGGTAGCGACAGGAGAAACTGACGGGGTAAAAGCCGGAAAACCTGTTCGGCTGGGCTGTGCGGGATTCATTAACCCTCAGTATGATTTCGATCTTCTGTTTCGTTCACTTGAGAAACTTTCGGCCGATTGGAGATTCACCTGGGTGGGAGGAACAAGAAACCGCAGCCAGGAAAAGCTGCTTTCAGATTTAAACAGCAGAATACGGCTAATGAACTGGGAACATAGGTTTAGTTTTTCCGGATGGATGGATGAGAACAGGTTCAACGCTTCATTAGGTAACCTTGATCTGGCACTGTGTCTGTTTTCCAGCAGAAGTTCATCGGGAAGCATGACAGATCTGCTTGGATCAGGAGTGCCCATCATTGCAACCGATCTGGAGATGACGCGTGAAATAGCCCGGGACTGTAGATCGGTTGCACTTGTGGAAAGAGATTCCGGTGAAGTTTCCCGGGCAGTTGATGACTTCTGTAAAGACTCGGTCGATAGATCACGGATACAGGGAGATATACGGCAATATTGTGAACTGAACAGTTATGAAAAAAAAGCTTTGGAGATGCTCCAGGTGTACCGGGAGGTTCTGTCGTGAGAATACTCTGGGATCTGAGGCTTTTTTCCCTTGGCTACGGTTCACGCGGTATCGGAACGTATGTGAATCGGTTTACTAAAGCATTTATGGATCATGCGGATGACTTTGAGATCGTGATATGGGGCAGAAGAGGTGATCTGCCGGAGTTTCTGAAAGAGCATGAAATAATTGATTACCGGCAAGGGTCCTGGAAAAATGATCTGATCGGTATTCCCGCTCTTTTGGTAAAAAACAGAATCGATCTGATCCACTATTGGGTTGCTTGTGGTCCTGTGTGGCGGATAGGTTTGGGAATCGCAAATGTGTGCAGGACGGTTTGCACTGTGTATGATATGGGTGTTCAGTACTGGGATGTGCCTTATTTAGGGGCTGTACGGGAGAGCGTCTACTGGAAGACTCAGAAAGTGCTTGTGAGAAAAATTAACCGGGTTATATGTATTTCGAATGCAACAAGGTCCGATCTTGTAAAAACGATCCCATCTGTCGGTGAGAAAACAGAAGTGCTTTATGTTCCTTTCTGTACAGAACGGGTGGGTTGCGTTTCCCGAGAGCCTTACTTTGTGACCCTGGGCGGATCACCTCACAAGAATCTTGGAAGAGTGGTGGAGGCATTCTGTAGATTCAGGCATGAACACACCCTCTATCGGTTGAAGATCTGCGGCCAGTATGACAAATGTGAACTGCCCGAAGGAGACCTGTCCGGAGTTGATTTTGTGGAAATGAAAAGATATCCCCAGCTTCTCAAAAAAGCAAGCGGGCTTGTGTACTGTTCTTTGTACGAGGGCTTGGGGCTTCCTCCTCTTGAAGCTATGGAAGCCGGGTGTCCTCTTTTGTTGTCGAAAATTCCTGCTCTGGAGGAAACCTGTGCCGGAGCGGGAGTATTCGTTGATCCTGCGCGGGTACCTGATATTCAGAACGGAATGATGCAGATTGCCGGAAATGTCGGGTTCTGGAGCGCCATGTGCGCTGAGGGAGGGCAAAAGTACAGACAGCTGAGTGGTGTTTCTGTGCAGAGACTTGCAGATATTTACCGGAAAGTCGGGAGCTGAACTGTGCTTTTTTCTGTTGTGATTCCTACTTGTAACAGAAGCTCATATCTTGAGCGATGTATCCATTCTTTGATTAAGGAAATACATTCAGGCAAAAACATCGAAGTGTTTGTTGTCGATGATGGGTCAAGTGAAGATGAACGGAAGAGAAATCGGGAAATATGTTCCGGAGTTGGGGTGCACTACATTATGATTCCCAACAAGGGACCCGGTCCAGCCCGCAATGCCGGTATTAAAAGAAGTAAAGGTGAATGGGTCGTTTTTTTGGATGATGACGTTGAAGTCGTTAAGGGATGGTACGGCAGCCTTGAAAAATCAGTGCGGAATGTTGCCACAGAGGTAATCGGATTGGAAGGGGTGGTCATACCTACCGGTAACGGTGTATGGGATCGGGAGGTTCAGAATCTGAATGGAAACCTGTATCTCACGTGTCACATGATTTACAGAAGGTCGATTCTAAAACAGGTCGGAGGTTTTTCTGAAAGCGAGACTTTTAGAAAGGCGGAAGATCATTTTCTGGCAGCTCGGATGTTGCAAAAGGGGCGGGTGGTTTTTTTGCCGGAACTGAAAGTCATGCACCTGCCGAGAACTGTCCCGTTGTGCAGATATCTTTTCGGGGCTTTCGGGAGAATGGATAGTATTCTGATTGCTGAAGAGGATTTTTTCCTGAAAGAGCCGGTAATGTACCGTTACTTTCGCTATGCAGATACGTTCTGGGGAACGTACCGCTCCAAACTTTTTTTGCATCTGGTAAGTTCTCTCCGTCGCAGGGATCTCAGGCGACTTCTCTCTCATCCTATTCAGACACTTTTTCTGACAATCTCTCTCATAGTAGAGCAGCTTCGGGCCTGGATGCTTCTTCCAGGCTATTTGTTCAGGTACAGGGATTCTTTGCTGAAACAGACGACCAAAAAAGGGGACTTCTGATGTCATCCGCTCAGGTATCGGTAGTGATAGCTTCCCACAGGCCAAATTACATCAGAGAGGCGGTTTCGGCGGTTGACAGATCCGCGACAGCGAGCGGTCTTGGGGTTCAGACGATCGTTGTCGCTGATTATGATGTGACTCAGTTCAGCGATTCGGGAGCGGAATGGTATTTTATCGATGACCGCAGTATCAGCGCAAAGAGAAATCTTGGCGTAAACAAGGCTGAGGCTTCAATCATTGCGTTTGTGGATGATGACTGCAAAGTGGATGAAAGCTGGATCAGCACCGGGTACCGCTTTCTTTCTGACAATCCGCGGGTTGCGGCAGTGGAAGGCAAGACAACAGTGGAGACTCCCGGCTACGCTCCCGGGATGATCAGGGAGTATCGTCGTCTGGAAAAACCGGGTTACAGGACCAACAACATCTTCTATCGAAAGAATTCCTTTGTTGATGCCGGGGGGTTCGATACCAGGTTCACTGTTCAGAGAGAGGATCTGGATCTGGCTTTCACGATTCTGTCTCGGGGTGAGTGCATTGCCTACTGTGAGGATATGAAAGTACTTCACCGTTTTAGAGAGAACGAGTGGTGGGATCTTTTGAAAAACGGAATCAACCGCAGGTTCGATCCGCTACTTTTCAGAAAACACCCCCGAATGTATAGAGAAACGGTAAAGTCTCCCATTCCTGGGAGTATTTTTCTCCTTCTGATTGCTCATCTTCTGGTACTTGCGAACCCGGGAACGGTTCTTTTTTATCCTGCGTTGTTCTTTGACATAGCACTTACTGTCGTGCTTGCAGCCAGAAGAAGCGGAGCGGGAAAAATCGGGGCCCGAAGATTTCTTCCCGAGCTTTTTTGTGTTGCTCTGGCGCCCTTTGTGTTTTTCTTTTCTCTTGTGTATGGAAGTTTCAAATTCGGAAAACTGCTTATCATATGAAAATTGCATTCTTCACAAAGCAGCTGCCTTCAGATGAACCAAACGGGGTGTCGGTTCAGGTGCACAGGCTTGCTGAGGCCCTGACCTCTCTGGGGCACCATGTCGTCTGTTTCAGTTTCAGTCCCAAGCCTGCAGGGGCAAAGTACGAGCACTGTCTTTTGCAGTGGGGAGGAGGAGGCGCTGTATACAAAAAGTTTGCCCCGGGTCTTATGTTCCGGAAAATCGATACGGAAGGTTTCGACATACTGCATTACCACGGGGATGATTATCTCTGCACAGGGGCTCACAACAGGGTTAGAACATTCTACGGTTCTGCACTCTTTGAGGCGATACATTCCTCGAAAGTGAAGAGGTTTCTGTATCAGTCACTTTTCTATGTTTTTGAACTCGCATCCTGCATGAGAAAGGGTACGAAGGTGGGTATCAGCCAAAACACCTGCCGGGTTCTTCCCTTCGTGCGCACAGATATTCCCTGCAGTGTCCCGCTTGGATTGTACGCTCCGGGAAAAAGGAAATCGGAAACTCCCTCGATTCTCTTTGTCGGTGGAATAAATAACCGGAAGAGAGGTCATCTGGTTCTGGAAGCGTTTCAGAGGGAAATCCTCCCGGTCCATCCCGATTGCGTTCTCTATGTGGTGGGACCCGAAAACTGTTCCGGGACAAATGTCATATATGAAGGTAAATTGACCCAAATCGAGCTCGTTTCGCTGTTTCAGAAGTGTTGGGTGTATTGTATGACCAGTTCCTATGAGGGCTTCGGCGTCCCTGCGATCGAGGCGATGGCTTGCGGTTCCTCAGTCGTGGCTGTACGGAACCCGGGTGTGCTGGAAATTATTCGGGATAAAGTGAACGGAATGCTCTGTTCGGATCATGACTTCGGCCGTAAAGTCAATGAAGTGATTGCTGATCGTGGCCTCCGATCGACTTTAGTACATAACGGTCTTGAAGCAGTGAAGAGGTACGACTCGGAAAAAGTGGCCAGAGAATATGAGAAGGTCTACTTTGAAATTCTGAAAAGCTGAATAGAATCAATACTACTGTATTCTCTCTCCCTGGTGTTTATCTGCAGGTGCCTGCTGTCCTGTCGCTTCATGATGTCCGGCCGGACCCGGAACTATCCTTGTAAAGAGAATGGCATGATTTATGCTTTTTCCTACCGGATCGAAATCATTTGCGCCAAACCGGTTACAAGGAGGGAGTTCTCATGAAGTGGGTAGCACTGATTTTCATTTTGTTTACAATAAGTTATGCTGCATCGGAGAGGGCACTTCCTGATGATGAGAAGCCGGTTTCGGTACTGTCGGAAAAACCAGTTTGCATCGCAGCACCTCGGAAAGGAGAGCAGAAACCTTCGGTTCCTCAGCCGACTTCACTGTATCTGGTTTCGGCCGGGGTGGCGGGACTGGCGGTTCTGAGTGCCAGGAAAATCAGAAAATAGAAACTTTAAAAATGTGGAGGTTGCATGGTAAGTCAGTTCGAGGTCACCGAACTTGCCCAGAGTCCGGCGCTTTCCATTTCCGCAAAGTGCCCCGTACAGACGCTGCCTTCTGTGATTGGCGAATCTTTAGGGAAAATGCGGACGTATCTGGATGAGATAGGGGAGAAGCCCGCCGGGCCTCCGTATCTGCTTTACTTCAATCAGGACATGCAGAATCTGGATGTGGAGATCGGCCTTCCGGTAAGAAAAGCACTCAGGGGATTGGATGAAATCGAATCCAATATGACACTGGGGGGATCGGTGGCAAGCTGTATCTATGAAGGACCTTATGAGGGGATGCAGTCAGCCTATGCACAACTGGAAGAATATCTGAAAAAGGAGCGGCTGACACCAAAGGGAATCGCTTGTGAAGTCTATCTCAACGACCCCGGCCAAACACCGCCGGAAAAGCTGCAGACCAGAATCATGTTTGCTCTGGCCTGAAGCTTTGACCCGGTAAATGGGTTTGTTCCCGGTTCTCCCGGATGTATTTTCATTTCTGCTTCTCACTATTTTCATTTTCGGGAGAATTTCTGCTTTGCAGACCTATTGCCTCGTTCGTCCGGAACATCTCAATCATCATGGCTACCTTTTCGGCGGGCAGCTTCTGCGTTGGGCCGATGAGTTCGCCTGGCTTGCCGCGTCGAAGGATTTCACCGGAAAAGTGTTGGTGACCAGGGCCATGGATTCTTCGGAGTTCAGAAAGCGGGTGGTGAACGGCGCCATACTCCGTTTTTCAATAGAACAGAAGAAACTAGGTGAGAGCTCCGTTACCTACAGTGTGGAAGTGTATGCCGATGAGCCCGGCAGCAGAGTCGAAGTGGCCGTTTTCTGCACCTGCGTCACATTTGTGGCTGTAGATGAACAGGGGCGCAAAACACGTCTGACCGGGCGGCCCCGGCTCTGATTTTCCCCTCCTGGCTATAGTTTTCAAATCCGGTTTTCCCTATTCTCCAGGGGCCCGGAATCCCATGATCGGTTGATCTGGAAACCTCCGGGGTGATTTTTTGATTTAGCAAAGATGTATCTCCGGGGAGAGCCCGACGCCAGGTCCGGCAATAATAGTTGCGTACGCAACTAATTTGCTGTATATTTACGGTGGCAGCATTTCGTAACATTATTCAGGAGGTTTCAGGTGAAGAGCGGTAGAATTCTGGTTACGGGTGCAAGCGGCAATGTGGGTTCTGGAGTGTTTGCGCTTCTTGAGCAGGCCGGAGCGGATGTCCGGGCCGGCAGTTCGAATCCGGAGCGGGTGCGGTCAGGGAGAGAAAACGGGGAAAAGAGTGTGCATCTGGATCTTCTGGATCCGTCCACTTATTCATCAGCCCTCGAGGGGGTGGATAAGATTTTTTTCATTCGTCCGCCTTCAATATCAGATGTCAAAAAATATATAGCTCCGTTCATCAGATGTGCGGCCGACACCAAAGTCAAACACATTGTGTTCATGTCTCTTCAGGGCGTTGAGAAAAACAGCTTTGTTCCTCATCATGCCATAGAAAAGTGCATAGTGGAGAGTGAAATCCCCTATACGTTTCTGCGGCCGAGCTTTTTCATGCAGAACTTGTCGACAACTCACCGGGAAGAGATCCGGGACCGCAGTATGATTTTCGTTCCGGCGGGCAAGGGGAAGACCAGTTTCATAGATGCAAGGGACATTTCCGCGGTTGCCGCGAAAGTTCTCTGCGAAGAGGGGCATCAGTTCAAAGCCTACGAATTGACCGGAAAGGACAGTATCGGCTACGATGAAGCTGCTGAGATATTTTCGGAAGTACTGGGGAGAAGGATTGTGTATGCAGATCCCTCTCCTGTAAAATTTTACTTTGACAAGCGTAAAAGAGGGTTTGACCGGAGTTTTGTTTTAGTCATGATTGCACTGTATTCTGTGGCCAGATTCGGACTGGCGTCCCGCACGACAAAGGATACAGAGGGACTGCTGGGACGGGAGCCGATATCCTTTGCCCGGTTTGTGAGGGATCATAAGAGTGTGTGGCAGTAGCAAAAGGAACAAAAATGATGGATGAATCGAATACGGAGTCGATGGGCGTTCTTGTCTCGATGATACACAGGCTGGGTTCCGTTTTCCTTAATGATGCTTTGGCCGGTTGGAATGTAGGAGCCGGACAGCATGCGTTTCTTCTGGCTCTGGCTGATAATGAGGGGATCACTCAGGATGGGTTGGCAAAAATTTTCCGGGTGGATAAGGCCACTGTGGCCAGAGGTCTGTCGAAGCTGGAATCGCAAGGGTATGTGGTACGGGTGCCCGATCCCCGGGACAGGCGTTCTTACCTAATCGAGGTGACCCAAAAGGGAAAGGAGCTCTGTCCTGAAATCAGATCGATTCTAGACACGTGGGAAAATCACCTCACCTGCGGTCTGAGTGGTACTGAAAAGGAGCAGTTCAGGAAACTCCTTTTCAGGGTTGCCCGGAATGCGGGGGAGAGGGTATGAACAATTCACCGAACATTCTGCTGATCGTGTCTGTATAGTAGATCCCGGCACTCTGAAATGTAAGCGCTGTCATGCTTCCGAAAGCCTATCTTCGGATAATACCCTGTGGCTTTCGGTGCAGCCAGCAGAATGACTTTGCACATCGGATCAAGCTGCAGAGCAGTCCTTCTGACAAGCTCTTTTCCAATCCCGCGTGATTGGAACTGGATGTCAACCGCAAGATCGGACAGATAGCAGCAGAAACCGAAATCTGTCAAAGATCTGGCTATTCCAACAAGAACATCTTCTTTCCATGCGGTTATGGTCAGGTTGGCATTTTTCAGCATTTTTCCGATGCAGTTTGGATCATGCACCGGCCTGCGTTGGGACAGCGTTGACCTGAGAAGCAGGTCGGTGAACTGTTCAGGGGAGACAGGGGCATTGACAATGAATCTGAAATCCGGCATATTCCAACCTGGCGTGGTATCGAAGAATGGTACTGTCATGCTCAAAATAATTTATTCAGAACGGATGAAAGGCACGATTTTTGCGATTTCAGAGTAGCTGACCTATTTATCCGTTTAATGAACCTGGAAAGGAGAAGTGATGGAAGAGAAGAAAGTAGAAAACGGCAGCACCATAAAGGTCGACTTCACCATAAAGCTGGATAACGGAACCGTTGTGGGATCCACCAAGGACGAGGAGCCGGTTCAGTTCACGGTGGGAAAGCAGGAAGTGATTCCGGGGCTGGACCGGGGGGTTGTAGGGATGGAGAAGGGGGAGATGCGCTCCATCGAGCTGCCCTCAAAGGAGGCTTACGGCCCCCGCATGGACGAGCTGGTGCAGGATGTGACCAGAAATCATCTTCCCAAGGATTTTGACCCTCAGGTGGGGCAGGTTCTTGAGATGACCGATGAGGGGGGAGATTCCATGACCGCCATGGTGGTGAATGTCGATGAGCAGAAGATAAAAATCGATGCAAACCACCCCCTTGCCGGCAAGAATCTGGTAATGGATGTTACTGTGGTGGAAATACAATAGAATGTTTCAGGGGGCAGACGCCCCCTTGTTTTTTTCAGTTCGCCGTAGTCGAAGTATATTCCGTGCCTCTTTCCGTTCATACTGAGTCCCGACATCGCAGGCTTGTCGGGATCCTCAAGTTGAAGTACAATCCTTAACATACCCTCCTTTCCCTCCCCGGTCTGTGATTGTATTTTATCCCTGTCCGGCGGCAAAAATAAAAATCCGCCGGCATCCGTATAACTCGGATACGGTTATGTTCTATCACAAAAATTAAGAAGGAAATAAACATGAACAAACGTCTTGATATTGATTATCCCTGCGAGTGGACTTATACCATAATTGGAAAAGACCCCAATCTCATGCGCGCTGCCGTGGGCTCAGTCATCCAGCCGGGAACCTACACCGTTGACGAGTCCAGAATCAGTCGCACGGGAAAGTACATGAGTCTGAGCGTGCAGTT
>JBKHHW010000162.1:0-7195 GCA_046538945.1 Chitinispirillaceae bacterium
ATACCTGGACACAAAGGCTTTTCTCTTGTACTGGATGAGCACTTTCGGTTCTGCAATATATGTATGAGCCAGTTTCATGAACAAATTGATGTTTTTATTCTCTTTGCTGCTGTCCTCTTCCTGCGGGAGAAAACATCCGTCTGTAATGATTGAGGGGTAATCGCTCGAGTTTACCTTTGCGCGATATTTACAGAGTATACTTCCGCTTTTGTATTTGATTTCCAGAAATACCGGCTGATTCTTGTCATAACCGTAAGTTCTGACTCTCATATTAAAGCGGTTGTCCTCACCTTCAAGACGTTTTTTGAGGAATAGATATCCCGGTGAATCAAAATAGAGGCTGTTTACAACATAAGAGTTATCATCGGAAATCAGAGAGTACTTATCCAAGGAACAGTATATGGATGCAAATTGAGATATCGGTTCCACCATCGACCGATGTATGAGATACTTCAGTTCATAACGCTGCAGCAGCGGGCCTATCGACTTCTGCTTCACTCCAGAAGCTCCTTGTCTTTAAATACAACATTCCGCAGCGGTTGCCTGGACAACTCTCCGGACAGATCCATCTTGCGGATGAATTTTCTGTAAATATCGAACCTGATTTCTTCCATCTGTATCTCACTTTTTATCACCCGCTCCTTCAGACGAAGCAGCACAAGGGGATCTTCGCCTTCGATCCGCATATATTTGTTCAGTGAGGATTCCTTGCGGATGGAGTTACGCCGCTCCATCAGAAGATTATACTGTTCGACAAGCGTGCGTATTTCGCCGTTAAGCGTTGTGACTTCCTCTATAAGTTCCGCCTTCAGCTCGTTGAATTCCTCCGTCTCATCCAATATATTTATCCTGCGCTCGTTGAGATCCAGTTTGTCGGTATTAAGGGCAGGGATAGTGAAACCCAGTTCAATGCTGTAGGCCCTGGAAAGATCATAATCCTTTCGGTCCTTTTTGCGCTCTTTTTCATCTATGAGTTGATCGGAATCAAATGCCAACTCCAGAAATTTGATGTATCTGGGTCCTGAAACCGTCTCATGATTGTATTCAGCTTCTGCTTCGCGCAGTTTGAGCAATCTTTCTCTTAAGTAGACGTTCGATGAATCTATTACAATAGGAGCGGAACTCAAAGCTTCATTCACCAGATTGATGTCAAGCAGACCTGTAGTATCGAAATCAACACTTCTGATTCCGGGATAAATTGATTTTACCCTCTCTTCCAATGAAAAGACCAGGTGTTTCTGTTCTACAAGTGACATCTTGAGATCAGTCAGTTTATCTTCACTTTTAATTAAAGAATTGAAATCGAAATCAATACTGTTGGTTGTTCTGTTATGGATATGGGTGATATCTTCATAAAGAGTGATCAGTTCCTGAGTACGGGCCATTACTGCCCGTGTGTAGAGAAGCTTAAAGGCGAGCAGGTATCTCTCACCGAGAACCCTGTTGAGCATCATGTCTCTTTTATGGACATTGTACTCGAGTGCGGTTCTGTGTACCTTTCTTGCTGCAAACGCTTCCCTTACTCCCGAGGGCTCAATCCGCACAGAGTACCGGAGTCTTTCGTACAGTTCCAAATGTTTGGAGAAAGGGACGGCATCCTCGACCCTGAACTCGATCTCATCGATAAAGGGAAGATCGGGTGTGGAATTTTTCAAAAAGTCGATTTTCTCGGTCTGAGTTCTAAAGTTCACATCCTTTCTGGCAGTGGATAAGAATGCCGAAAGTTTGATCGGCTGAGACGAAGCTGACAAGGCGCTCAGAAAAAAAACTGCTGCGGGTAGTACAAATCTGTTCATTTACTCTTTCCGGATCGGCAGGCTGTGGGATTCGCTCATCATGATCGCGATCTGTGACAATTTCTTTTTCCCGTTATCAAAAACGAGTGCAATGTTATCCTCAGAATCAATACAGACCCCTTCCGGTTTAGTTGAGGGGAAAGATCTGACAAGAGTGATTCCGGATCCGTTGTATTTCCATACACAGCCGTTTTTCCCTTCCTTGTCGTCAACGGAGGTGATAAAAAGCACTCCATCCTTGTAGAACAGGTCTGAGATGTGATGAGGGTCCTGTTCGAATTCAAGATGAACCGTTTTCCATACAGAAACCGCCTTCTGATCCAGATCATTTCCGCTGAACAGCTGATCTGAAGACACCCGGATTATCACTGACGCGCTGTCAAGAAGAGGATTTTTAAAACCGAAGCACAGATCTCTTCCAGAAAAAAACATACCCTCGATATCAGCAGTCCGACTCTCGAACGCGTGGTTCAGAAACTGTGCGGCGATTTCCTCCGGATAGGCATTTCTCCACCTGTCGAGAAGATCGTATAAAAGCACTTTTCCCGTAGTAGTGAAGGCACTTCCCTTTCTTGATACTCTGAGAAGGACCTTTCGCTTGTCCGGAAGATTTCCTTTTTTGCTGTAGCTCTGACTTGCTGCAATGAATAACATATTGGAGTCGCCGGTGCAGATTGACTCCATGTCACTGATCCTTCCAGCTCCACCTATCAATACGTTCTCCCTGACACAACCCGTGGAATCTGCCAAAAACAGTATTGCCCTATCCTTATCCGTGTCGTCGCTTATTATGCAATAGCGATCAAGATCTTCCAGGTAAACAACTCCCGAGCCCTCCAGTGGAGCGCCGTCAGAATCATATTTCAGATCGTTAAAAACGACCTGTTCGGCCCGGGAAACTTCCGAAGCATGCCCTGAAGGTGAAATGAGAGAAAACAGCTTGGCAAAAAAAGATCTCCTGATCTGTCCAGCAGGGGCGATAGTCACCTTTTCACCCAAAAGAAAACTGTTGTGTTCAGGGATTTTTATCTGCACCTCAATGCCCCAGAGCTGGACATCAGGTCTTCTCCAGAGCCGTTCGGGGAAAAGCACAATTCTGGAACCTATTCCCACCACTTCGCCTTCGATTCTGTTCTGGCGGTCTGCAACGGATGTAACCTTGACGATCTGCCCGATGCCCACTTTGTTGTATACGTTTTCGTAGATGAATCCCTTGATATATGAGGGTGATTTGGTGTGAAGAGTCATTATGGGAGTGAAAGGTGAGACCTTTTCGCCCTCCTTAAAATTAACAGAGCCGATCACCCCCTGTATAGGAGAAACGATTCTGAGCTTCTGTTTTTCCTCCTCCAGAATCCTGAGTTCCTCCTCCATTGCCTTGATCTGGACCTCGACTGGCTGATCGGAGATCTTGCGGAGATGTCTTATTCTCAAATCAATAGCATCCAGAGACAAGGCCAAATCTTTGTTCAGGTTCTCGATGCGAAGCTGGGTAAGATTCGATTCATCTTTTTTGAAATGACCGGTTTTGATGCTTTTAAGCTCCGAGGTGAGTTCGCGGTTAAGCTTCTGTACAGCCTGCAGCTCCTCGATTTCCGAATTATATCTGTTAAGTGTGGAAGCCCGTTCTGCCCTTAACTGCCGGATCTGAGAAGCTATGGAGCCTGCATCCGCATGGGCCTGAGCTCTAGTCTGCTCAAGACTGTGCGTCAATTCGGTCATGCGCATCTCCAGCTCCGGCCTGCGAAGCTGCACAAGAAGATCTCCTTTCCCGACAGTCTGTCCCGGAACAACGTCTATCCTGCTGATTTCAACGGCCTTCTCACTGTTGACTGTAATCTCACGGGCGTCGGCTATTCCCTTGAATACGGTGACCTCTCTGCTCAGGGTGAGGGTCATCGTGATCAAAACCGCCACTATCGCCACCCATACTACTATCAGATTTCTCATCTTCAGACCCGCTCTGTTTTGTTAAAGTTCAATTGTGGTCTCCTGAAGCAACAAGCTTATTCCCTCGATGTTCTCCACCTCGCGCAACTCCTCCATGAGAGAAGCTTTGGCAGACTTTTTTCTAAGCTTGACCTGGTAGGAATAATCGAAACGGGTTCCCTGGCTGATTTCCCTTAACGCAATCAATGCAAACAGTTTACAGTGTTTTTTCAGCATGGTGTCAATCATGTGCCTGTTGGATGAATCATGGCCGACACTGAACCTGAGCATCCCGTCGAAGAAGTTTGACTGCCCGACAGGTGAGTAGTAGAGGAGAAAGGCCAGAGAACAGAAAACAAGAGTTCCCAGTATGCCGGTTGAATAGGAGTAGACACCACAGGCGATTCCCGAAGCAAGTGCCGCGAACATAAAAATGATATCACGGGGATCCTTGAAATTCGTTCTGAATCTGATAATGGCCAGCGCTCCTATCATCCCAAGCCCCCTGGCAAGGCTGTCCCCGATTGCCTGCATGATCACTGCGGCGACAGTCGAACTGAGAATCAGAGCCTGAACATAATTTTTTGAATAGGACAGCCCCTTGAACGTCTTCACATAGGTAATACCGATCAGAATCGACAGTGCCACTGCCAGAAGCAGGGTATAGAGAACCGTTGCAGCCGCGGGATTTGCCGAAGACGTCTGCAGTGTGAGGAAATCCAACATTTTCATTTACTCTTTTCTTGATTCTTAACAGTGAATACTCATTGCGACCAGAGTCGGTATGCAGAATCTGCAGGTATGAAATGAACTGATCAACAAGAACCCCTCTCAACTCCCCTTTACTCGTAAACAAATCGTATATTGTCCACGCGCAGGAACCCGATGTCGGGATCTCTAACCAAGTCTCCAGTTCCATCAAACCTTCCGCTGGGAGCAAAAGCTACCCCGGTTGCCTCCCTGAGGACTTCTTCTTTGATATCCGGATTGTTCGGATCTCCCCAGGACGGGTAATTCATTCTGGATATCTGAAGAATGACCGTCTTGGTTTCAGGCGACGCTTGCACATCCCAGCCGTATTCCTCCTGAGCTTCCATTTCTTCATATATATCGCTCTGAACGGTGATTCTCACATTCCGCCCGACATCCGAGCTGAGTGAAATCTGGATCTCCCTGAGAGCCGAAAGGTCTGTGGCATCCGGAAATTGCAATCCGAAGCCGCTCCACTCGCTCCATCCGCTGCTGCTTCCCGAAGATACCAGTTCAAATGAGAACAGAACATCCGCCGTACCGTAAAGAGGAGTCTGAGTGCTGTGCACAAGGTTGGTGATAGAGTTTCTTGAGGAGTAGGTATAGGACCAGTCGCTTATATCAACATCAACAGGTGTGAATTCAAAATTATTAAGAACATCGGGTCTGAGATTACCGTCATAAGGGAACGGGTCCAGATAACCGGCCGTGTCCGCTTCTTTCTTTATTTTCCGCAAATGATCGGAAAAGTCGTCGTAAAGATAAGTGAAATCCCTTTTCAGATCATCTACCTCATCCAGCCAATCTTCATGTGAAAGAACAGGGTCCACAGCAACAACGGGAGAAACAAGCTGGGAATAGGCATCCACTTTGTCGCGAAGCTGCTGAGGCTCGAAGTGCTCCTCAAGGAACTCCTCCCCGATGCTGACAAATTCATCCCATAGCAACTTTGCCAGAAGACGGGTGAACTTGTCATAACAGGGCGGATACACATAAGAAGAACCTCCCCACACCGGCATCGGCTCACAATCGGGAACATTCTCGTTCCAGTTGGGCACTCCGGCATCGTCCATGTATGGATCTGTACTCCAGAGTGTATTGTCCATATCCCAGGGAATAAGCCAGAATTTTTCTCCCGGGTCCTGCTCTTCGTAAATAAAGAAATTATGATTGCCCGCCCACCTTCCGCTCCGGTCTGTATACCACCCCATTATACCATCCCAGTTCTTTATAGCTCTGTCTACAGCAATGTAGCGCAGCAGATAATCAAAATCAACATAGGGATAAAGATTCTGTATGAAATTTTCCTCCGTGGATGATTCGATAACCTCGGAAAATGCAAGGATTTTAGCCACGTCCGGGTTGTCTTCGGGGTTGCCGTTTGTTTTCAGAGCACCCAGATATGCCGATTCGGACCTGTTGGTCGGCCAGACCTCCTTGTACAGATTACCGTTACCGTAGGCCGGCCACCTTGAATCAGTAAAACGCCCATCTATATTCTCCACCGCCACGAACAGCCCCAGGTTCCTGTCATTGACGAAGATATTAACAAATGCGGTTCTGGGGCTGTGAATGCCCATTTTCCGGAACAGCTCGTAGCTTATCACATCATGCATTTTGCTCTGATCCGCGGACATGGAATGCAGATTGAGCCGTTTCATACCGTGAAAGCGTTTGTCAGATTCATACTTATTGAATTTGACTTTGAATGAAATCTTCCTGCACACTTCCTTTTCGATAAGTCTCACATGGTTTATCGTATCGAAACAGTTGGGAATGGAATAACTCGAGCCTTTATACCGTAATCCCACCGTGCCGATCACTTCATCCTCAAACGTCATCTGAGCGGGCACATAGGTTTCACGATGACCGTATGTCTCAAGGTAAAGAGAGTCGGATGAATTCACGGTGAACCGGTATGTGCGCACTTTCGTTTCATCGAAAACCAAACTCCGTTCATCCGCATCCAGACTGATTCTCATGCCCGAAACTGAACCTGTTACGGGAAGGTCGTATGGGTAGTAGTTGTCATGACGGAAAATGAGAGGGTAGGGGGTCGTTTCTGAAGAAGCCCGACGGTCAGAACGGGTTGCCCTGAGGATTGGTGCGACTTTGAGGGATTGAGATCCGGCGTTACCCGTGAAAACCACTCTGGATATTGTTCTTTCCCCGGACACCCCTTCCAGCCTGAGTACGTAGACCCCTTCGGCCAGGGAGGGAAACGCTATTTTCCGGGCGGCAGGAACTTTTTGAGTGTGCACGCACCTTCCATCCAGACCATACAGTCCCACCGATTCAACTCCGTGCGCTCCTGACAAATCAAGCGTCCTCTGCCTGAAATCCCAGCGCACCCCGGGCGCTGATACAGATTTTTGCCCGACCGCGGCAGGTGATGAGCCCGAGGTGGAAAGATCGAATCTGCCCTGGGCGTCGGTTCTGGTATGATTCTGCGAATGCCCCACCGAGACCAGAACCCCCTCCACAGGATCGCCACTCTGACGGTCCACGACAATTCCGCTGAAATCAGCCGCGTATGCCGCAAGCACCGCAGCCAGAATACACCCTGTGATGTCCGGCAATCTGGTCTTCATGTCCGCTCCTGAAGGGGGAAAAGTGTTCTGAGCCCCAACCGCCTCCTAACAAACTACTAACAATGTAATTTTTGTACCATTCCACTGCATCCAAGTTCAGTTACCGGAATTTCAGCTCAATGTCGCAAA
>JBKHHW010000163.1:0-7157 GCA_046538945.1 Chitinispirillaceae bacterium
TCAAAACTTTCAAGGGGACTATTGGCACATACGCTGTAACAGTAATGATCCAACAGTATGCCGGGACATACCACGGAACGTATTATTACGATAAGTACCGTTCTCCTATCCTTATAGTTGGGTCCCGTCACGAATGTGGAAAACTGATTTTACAAGAATACTTAACCGTTCGTAACAGAGAAAAATCTAAAAAAAACAACAGTATCTTCGAAATTACTGAAACCAAGTCTGGTTATATGGGTGTTTGGAAAAGCAGATCTAAAGAATATCCTGTCAATCTGATTTCAACGGATGCAAATAAAGACCTGGAGTGCAAAACCGATTCTGGAACAGGAACGAAAATTGTTCCGTTCATTGGTCAAACCAAAAAACACATGTTTATGGGATATTACTCCCCAGAGTATCACTTGAAAAAAGTGGAGATTATTAATAAAACTACTGGTTCCGTGGATCAGACCATCTGTTATGATGATATAATGGGGAATCTGATGACTTGGATTTCCTTTAACATTTTGAATCTGAATAGTTATGATCGGGAATACAAGAAAATATGCGGCTACCCGATGCTAAAAGGCGACTGCATACTTATTAGTGGTGCCGGCGGTGGCACTGGTGGTGGCTCTTATGATTTGTGGAAATTTGATCCAGTAAAACGAAAATATGAGTTCATTCAAACAATTGAAAATAAATCGTACGATTATTGACATGAACTTTTTCTTTGGAGGTTAAGGACGGAGAAGCCCTCTGTTTTTGTTCTGCATCTGGAAACGATGGTTCTGGACAAACCAATGGGGAGGTACCAATCTTGACTCCATGTGATACTTTAACTGTAGCAATATTTTGTAGGCAAGGTAAAAAAACAGTAGAAACACATTTCGGACGGGTGCGAATATCAGCTTTTACTGCCGGAATATATTTTTTTTGATAAAATCGTCTGATTCAGGTTGAATAGAGGAGCAGAGGTTGAAAACTATTAGATAGATAGTTCGGTACGGAAGGCGACAACAAATGAAGGTGAAAAATTTAGAAACAATCGGATACTGACTGGGAAAGGCTCTCTATAAATAAACCTTCCCCTATGCCTCAGAATCCCAGGTGTTCATCATAGCCCTGTTTTGGGGTCACTGTCCAGCACCGCACGACTCCAGAATTAAAGATGATACAGCTTTCAATCAATCGTGTGCATTTTACAACTGATACTCACCTTTTATAAATAATACAACCTCTCGTGGTGATATGTTCCTTCAGCGCCTCGTTGGTAATGGCGGGAAACGCCACAAAATCGAAAAAAAAGGGCAAATAGGAATCCTCCTCGATATCGAACTTAAGCTTCGCAGCAAGGGATGCAGTCACGTGTTCACCTAACAAAGCAATATCCACATCGGAAGCTTTTTTGTGACTCCCCATTGCCCGGGAACCAAATAGTACAGCCTCCTCCACTTCCGGATTTCTACTGATAAACCCGATTATTTCCTCCAACTGCTCATCACTCAAACCGAATTTCATAACCTGCTCTTGAAATCTTCGTAAAGCCTGTTGACCAAAGGATAGAATTCTTCAACAATATACTGCACCGTTTCATTCAGAATGATTTGATTATAGGTATGGCTGGCCAGGTTTCTCTTCTGAACCACACTCATCCATTTTTCACCCTCAGTGATGATTCCAGCCTGAAATGCAGTTCGTATTACCTGTTTGCTGCTACCGATCCTTACAAAACCCTCGTTTTCCAAAAAATCCTTCATGGTATTCCATGCAAGCTCAAAAGTAAACTCGAAAGTCTGAACAAGTGCTATTCTCACTACCTCATCTTCCGGTTCCCGTCTGTAACGTTTCAGAGTGCGGCACATAGTATTGTATGCATTCTCAAAATTCTGAAAACGCTGCTTCCATCTGATATCGTTTTCCATTATACTCTCCCTGATACTCGACACTTTTGAGACAATACACAAACCCACATGGAAACTGGTCAGATATGAAAATACAATACGATAAGCCGGAAACCTTCAACAAACTGCTCTCAACCGAAGTCTATATAATGAAAAAAGGCCGCAGGAACGATTCCCTGCAGCCCAAAATCGGATCATTTCTCCGACAACAGTCTACTACAACACCTCAAGTTTCGCGTGAAGCGCTCCTGCCTCTTTTATCGCCTGCAGGATAGCGATCACATCCCTGGGGGTCACTCCAAGAGAATTGAGGGCCTGGGAAAGGTCCGAAACGGTTGTGGTTTCATCAAGCACCACCATCTCCGCATCCTTCTCCTCCATGACCATGGAGGGATTAGGTACCACCTCCGTACGACCTAAAGTAAAGGGAGGCGGCTGCACCACCTCGGGAATGTTGACCACTTCCACTTTGACTCCCCCGTGAGTGACCGCAACCTGGGAGATACGCACGGTTCCCCCTGCCACTATGGTTCCAGTGCGCTCGTTGACCACCACCTTGGCCGTGGTTGCGACATCGAAAGTCATATTTTCCACCTGGGAGATGAACACGGGAACCTGAGTACCTTCCGGTACAGCTTTCATGTCAAGAGCCACGGTGGCCGCATCCATAGCCCTGGCCAGATTGTCAACCCCGTACTGAGTGTTTATCGACTGAGCCATCTGCACCGCGGAAGTGAAGTCGGGGGCATTCAGGGAAAGGGAAAGTTCTCTTCCATCGAGCACGTTGAACTGATATTCGTTCTGCACTATGGCACCGTCTGGAATTCTTCCCACCATGACATGATTTTTTTTGATATGAGTGACACCACGGTCCCTCAGATCATAACCGCCTGTCGCCAGAGGTCCCTGGGCGGATGCGTAGATGGTGCCGTCGTGCCCCTGAAGCGGAGTGAGAATAAGAGTCCCCCCCTCGAGACTTGTGGCATCCCCGACAGATGAGACTGTCACATCGAGATGGGTACCTTTACGCTTGAACGGAGCGAGCTGCCCTGTCACCATCACCGCAGCCACGTTTCTTACCCTGAGATGTTTCTCGGGAAGCTCTACACCCATGTTTTTGAGCATATTAGTGATAGTCTGCTCTGTAAAAACTGTCTGACCCCGGTCACCTGTACCGGCAAGCCCCACAACCAGACCGTAACCGAAGAGCTGTACATCCTCAAGTCCGCTAACGGAAGCCACATCCTTTATACGCACCTGCTGCTGAGCGGCAGCGAAAGATACGACGATCAAAAGCACCAGGGAAATTCCACGAAGTCTGTTCATGCTGTCCCCCACCTTTCAAAAAATCCAATTGAGAAAACGCGCGATGAGGCCGGGCCGCTGTCCGTCATGAGCCGCCCCCTTGCCTGAATAGGTAATCTGCGCATCGGCAATGCTTGAAGAATAAATGATGTTGCTCTTCTGCACATCTTCAGGCCTCACTGTACCGCTGACCTTAATAATCTCCTTTTCATCATTTATCTCCACCACCTTGCTTCCGTCAATAATCAGGTTACCATTGCCCATAACCTTGACAACCCTCGCGGTCACGGTTGCAACCAATTGTCCCTCTCTTGACGTGCCGCCTTTACCGTCATAGGCGGCGTTGTTGCCGCCCGATGCACCAAAAGAGGGCAAAAAGCCCAAAGCACCCGACCCGCCACCTGCCTCGACACCGAATTTGTTCTCTTTTGATGTATTGGTCTTGCTTTGACTTCCGGCCTTGGCCGATTCCACTATATGAACAGTGAGAATGTCATCGACCCGCATCGCACGATGATCGGAAAAAAGACTGTTCATCGGTGATCCGTAAGCCATCCAGCACACCATCATCACCACAATGACAAGCATTCTTACCAGACGCGATTTCATGTGTTGTCCCCTTCCTGATAGACGGTAACCAATCCCTTTTTGAGAACTTCCGCCCGAATGAGTTTTCCGGTCTGCTGGTTTTCAACCCAGACCCGCTCTCCCCTGCCGCCGGACTCACGTGCCCTTCCCAGAACCGAAACTCTGACACTGCTGCTTGAAAAAAGAATCTGAACCTGGTCGCCCCGTGCCACCACGGGAACTGCCCGCAGCAGTTTTTCGTGAATGATATTTCCCTGAGATACGGTACGGATCACTTCACTTTCCCCGGCCTGAGGCAGTTCCCGCAGAGGAACATGAGCGAAATGAGTGATATCCATGGTTTTAAGAACGCAGCTTTGAGAATCCAGCTGCTCACCGCGGCTGATCTGCCGCGTCGCAACCAAAACAGGTGCCTTCACCTGCATATGGCAGGATACAGGGATACGGTTTGTGCCGGCGCCCTGACGGACTTCGAGAAGAAGATTGAAGTTACCCTTCACGAATGGATTGTTCAAACCTTTGAGCTGCACCTGGACCGCTCCACGGAAACTCTTCCAGGAGCTTTCAGAGTTGTTGATACTCAAATCCCATTCACCCTCTTTCCATCCCAGATTTTCCACCACATAGGTCATAATCTGCTTCTCGAAATCCCCGACAGTTCTCTTGACGAAGTCACTGCTGACCTTGATTCTCTTCTGCTCCGCTGCACTAAATGTCACATTCTTGAAGAGCGGCTTTAGGCGAAACAGGAGAAGATCGCTGGTATTTACAAAACGGCTGTATCCGGGAGGAGCTGATTCGCCGGCGGAAGTTCTGCCCACTCTGGCTGCGAGTCCGGAATCCGAACACTGCACTCTGCCCAGATCCTCAATCCTGATCAGAGTATCACTGACCATCACAGAATCACGGAAGTGAATTGTTACATCCTGAGCCAAAGCACAACCTGCACAGATAAAGAGACAAAGGAGAACTGCTCTCCTGAATCCCCGACGGTTGTTTCCATTCACCTTCATCATGGAAAAGCTACTACCTCTTGAGATTGTTGGCTACCTGGAGCATCTCCTCGGCAACCTGGATCGATTTGGATACGATTTCAAATGCGCGCTGAGCCGCAATCATACTGACCATCTCATCCACGATCTGCACATTCGATGCCTCAGTATAGCCCTGCATGATCGTCCCCGCCCCCTCCTCGCCGGGATAGGATATCACGGGCAGTCCGCTTGCATCAGTTGTGGCAAAAAGGTTTCCTCCAAGCGACCTGAGTCCGGAATTATTTACAAAGCGGGCCAGCTCGATCTGTCCTATCTCAGTCGAAACATCATCACCCTGAAGGATCACATTCACCCGACCATCGGCCGCGATCTCCAGCTCCTGCGCTCCCTGGGGGACCGAAATCTGCGGCTGAAGAATGAAACCAGATGAGGTAACGATCGTCCCGTCGCTTGAGAGCTTGAATGCCCCGTCGCGAGTGTAGGCGGTAGAACCGTCGGGAAGCATGATCTGGAACATGCCCTCACCCTGCACAGCCACATCAAGCGGATTTTCCGTGCGGTTTGGCGATCCCTGCTCGAAAATTCTCTGTGTACCCGCGGGCTTCACCCCGAGTCCCACCTCGATACCCGACGGAGCCATTCCCCCTTCGAAATTGCGCACACCGGGTTCTCTGAGAGTCTGATACATAAGATCCTGAAACTCCACTTTGGAACGCTTGAAACCGGTGGTATTGACGTTCGACAAGTTGTTGGAAACGGTATCCATGTAAAGCTGCTGGGCTTCCATTCCCGTCGCTGCTGTCATCATGCATCTGATCATTTTTCTTCTTCCCGTCTGCTGTTTATATCAGATCAGGTGGTTATCCGTTAATTGATTCTTCCCACCTGATTCACCGCTTTTTCAAGAGTCTGATCCTGGGCATGGAGCGCCTTCTGATCAGCTTCGAAATTTCTGTAAGCGGAAATCATCTGCACCATATTGCGGATCACATCGACATTGGATGCCTCCAGAAATCCCTGCTTTACAACAAATCCGGCCGACTTGAGCTCGGGAGCATCAGGGGCCAGAGGCGCAAAGCGGCTGTCTCCGCAGCGGCGGAACTCATAGGGCTTCTGGAAATCCACTACCTTTATCATCCCTTTGCTCTCTCCCTGCTGCAGCACCTCTCCCGAATCGGTCACCTGAACGGGGATGTTCTTTTCAACCCGAATGTAGCCCCCCTCGCTGCTCATGAGCTTCGAGCCGTCGCTTGTTACAAGAAGACCCTCGGGGGAAAGAGACAGATTACCGTTACGTGTGTAGCGCACTCCTTCAGAAGTCATCACTTTGAAAAAGCCGCTTCCCTTGATGCAAAGGTCAAGCGGAGATTTGGTCTGGCGCATGGTGCCTTCGGAGTGGTCGACATACACGGCCTCGGCCTTCATATCCCGGTTTGCAAAGACCTGGTTATCATCGTTTTTCAGAAGCTTCTGATAGGCGCTGGTGAAAAGTCCGCTCTGCTTGAATCCGGTAGTATTTATATTGGCCAGATTATTTGCGATCTGATCCTGCTTCTGGGTCAGTGCAGTCATTCCTCTTGAAGCGGTGTAGATTCCCTGAATCATGAACGTTCTCCTGAAGTTTGTTGTTCAGGCGCAGTTACAAGCATAAAGCATGCCGTTTTCCAAAAGCGGCTTAAAACAATGATATGAGGAAGATTACAGAACAGGACCGTTGTCGTTCAGACACCCGTATCAGCAAAAGTTTCCCCTTCGGGTGGCAATTATTTCCCCGTAAAGGCGCGTCGTCTGAAGCTGTTTGCCATGGATTATATAATGAAGTATCTTACTGAACTGTTCATTAAATTCAGGATTCATGAAGACAGAGCGAATAGATCAGATGATTGAACTGACAACGAAAATGGTTGAAGACACTTGGGAAGAACTGCAGTCTCTCGATTTCAAACATATCGATTCTCTTATAGAAGAATTCAGCACCGAACAACCGTATGTACTCGCCTATCTGATGGCCACCGGAAGTGACATTCTCACCGAAGAGGACAGAGAAACCCTGGTTTTCATGGGACTGATCACCTGGAAGGTCATCAGCGGCAACGAGAAAGAAGTCCCGGTTGTGAACGATCAGCTTCTGGTTACCAAGGAGGAGGCCAATATGGCCATGCTCGATTATCTGGCCGGGGAACCTGAAGCGGAATTCATGAACACGGTGGATCTGATAATGAACAAATACAGTCAGGGGGAATTTCTGCGGTTCATCATACACAAAATAGCCAGCCAGAAGGAGAGCGCGCCCTCCCCGACCCGGGACAATGTGGGAATCGTGGTGATTTATCTAAAAACGGTGATCGACTGTTTTGACGAGGTTGTATGATTGTTGAAT
>JBKHHW010000164.1:0-7125 GCA_046538945.1 Chitinispirillaceae bacterium
CAGAAGTAACTAAAAACTGTGATTAGCCTGAAGGCATAATGTACTTTTCGATGCTGAACTGGCATTTTTTGGCTTATAAAATGCAATGAATCCACTGTTTTGGAGTTTTAATATGAATACAATGCTGACGTATATTGAATGGCTGTTTCCCTTGCTGATTATACCTGTGGGCTATGTGTTCTATAGGTTTGCACCATTCAGGAAAATGCGCTACTACATCTATGCACTGATTCTGGTTATGGCATTTTTCTTCGATCTCCTGAAGGTTTCCTTCCGTTCGGAAGTCATTGATACAGTCCTGTTTTTTTCAGTTCTGCTGATTATAACAGAATTCATCTGGAGTGCTGTTGTTAAGCTTAAAAAAAGGGTTTTGTCTGTCGTTGTTTTGGCTCTCTATCTGCCGTTTTTTCTGTTTCTGAACAGTGCCTGGCTCAGAGCTGATGAGGAAAATGAGAATATGAGGCGTAACTCACTTGTGGACCGGTATGTCTGTAACGGAGTGGAATATGCTTTGGAAAAACGCCTCTCCCGTGATATGTCTGATCAATCCTACATCTATACCCTGAATAGATTTGTCCCCAAGTCTCCTCTCGAGAAGCAGGTCGATACCTACACCACACAGGAAGGGTATTTCGAGGCACAGTTTGAGTATGTATGGAACTGTATGGATGATGGCGTAAAGTTGGATCTGGTGGTGGGTGAAGATACACTGTGGTCTTTGGGTGAGAGCTGTAAAAAGCAGTATTGATCATCACATTTTGTTGTGGAAATCCAGCCTGATTGAATTGCCTCGGAGGTGAAAACTACAACAGCACCGGCTTACCTCCTGCGTCGCTATCCCGGAAATTTACAGAATTAAAAAAGGCGGATCACAAAATCCGCCATTTCTCTGCTTTCAAAATGGATGCACGTATCAACCGACATCGAATTCCTTGAGCAGTTTATCAGCCAGCCTGTCGATGAGAATTTCCGAGTCGTAGAAGCCGCTACTGATCTTGGCCTTTATTTCAGCAATTTTCTCGCTGCGTAATTCGGGAAAAGATGACACGTTCGCAGATATGACCTCCATCTCCCGCTTGGTATCACTCAACTGCTGCCCTTTTTGAGACAGCTCGGAGCGGTCGGAACTGCTCACCTTGGAAGACCTGATATCCTTATCGGCCTTCTTGGAGTTCTCAACCTTCCGCATCTCATTTCTGAGTGGCTGTGATACGTTATCTATCTGCATGAGCTAACTGCTCCTTTCATACCTATTACTTCATATCGGCAGGCTTACCCCTAACCTTTAGGAAAAAATATATGTTTCCGGATTCTTTTCCTAAACAGGTCTGAAATAACTTCTAATTTTTTTAGCCGATAGCCCCAACCATATCAAACATCGGCAGGTACATGGAAACGAGAATTCCACCGATGACAGCACCCATCACCACGATCATAATAGGTTCTATAACCGAAGTGAGAGCTTCAACAGCGGCGTCGACCTCTTCCTGGTAGAATTCCGATACCTTCTTGAGCATTCCCGCCAGATCACCGGTTTTTTCTCCTACAGAGATCATATGTATGACCATGGGAGGGAATACCCCCGTTTCCTTCAACGGTTCGGCGATGGACAGACCCCCCGTGATCCTTTCCAGAGTACGGATAATTCCAAGTTCCAGCACTTTGTTGCCGGCAGTTTTGGCTGTGATATTCAGAGCTTCTATGATTGTAACTCCACTGGTAAGCAAAGTCGACAAGGTCTGGGAAAACCTGCTGACAGCACTTTTGCGCTCCAGATCACCCAGAACCGGCAGTTTCAGTTTCAGCCCGTCGATCCTTTTTCTACCATCTTCTGTCTTGTAGTATTGGAAAAATCCTATACCCAGAGCAATTGCTCCCAGAATCATGTAAATGATATATTTCTGCAGAAAATTGGAAAGATTCATCACTATTTGAGTAGGAAGCGGCAGTTCACCTCCCATGTCCGTGAACATCTGGGCAAAAGTGGGAACCACCCAGGTCAGCATGGCAGCTGTTGCACCAACAGCAACGAATGCCACTATCACGGGGTAGGTCATAGCGCCTTTGATTTTCCGGCGCAGAGCTTCCGCCTTTTCCTGGTATTCAGCCAGCCGGTTCAGAACACCATCCAGGTTTCCTGACTGTTCACCGGCTGCCACCATGTTGCAGTAAAGTGTGTTGAATGCGGCAGGATGTTTCGCCATAGCATCGGCCAGATTGTTACCACCCTGGATATCTGCGGAAACCTGTTTTATCGCCTGCCCTAAAGCTTTGTTTTCAGTCTGATTGCCCAGAATATCCAGACACTGCACCAGTGGGAGACCGGCACTAACCATTGCCGCGAACTGGCGGGTAAAGCGGGAAACATCCTTGAGTTTGATCCCTTGCAGGAAATCAAAAGATATGTCGAGTGATTTGTTTCTGACCGAGACCGGACGGATTTTCTTTTTCCGCAGAAGACTTATCACCTCATCTTTGCTGCCCGCCTGGATCTCGCCCTTCACCTGTTTGCCGGAAGCAACTCCGACGTATTCGAATTTGGCCATTTTTATTTCTCCTGAATGGAATTCCTGTCCTGTTTGCCTAAGGGAAGCTAGATATTCTAGACTTCGCCGATCAATTTCTTCATCTGTTCAGGTTCCGGACTTCTGCCCAGAGCATCTTTCTTGGAAATCAGACGACGCTTGTACAATCTGATTAATTCACTGTTCATGGTCTGCATTCCGTGCTGCTGACCGATTTCGATTATTCCCTGAAGCTGATGTACCTTGTCCTCCCGAATCATGGAACGCACAGCCATTGTAACAGCCATGATTTCGCAGGCCATCACTCTTCCCCCACCGATTTTGGGCAGAAGTGCCTGGCTGATTATGCCCTCCAGCACCATCGACAGCTGTGCCCGAACTGTTTCCTTCATGTCCGCGGGGAAGACATCGATTATTCTGTTGATCGTCTGTGCCGCGGAGTTGGTATGGAGTGTAGCCAGTGTGAGATGGCCGGTTTCGGCAATGCTCAAGGCTGCCTGGATTGTTTCCAGATCCCGCATTTCACCGATGAGGACAACATCAGGGTCTTGCCGCAGTGCCACTCGGAGGGCACTGGCGAAACTTTTTGTATCCTGCTGGACTTCACGCTGGTTTATGATGCACTTTTTGTGTTTGTGCACGAACTCGATCGGGTCTTCAACCGTAAGGATGTGTCCCTCGCGTTCACTGTTTATCTTGTCTACCATAGCCGCCAGGGTGGTACTCTTACCGCTTCCGGTGGGACCGGTCACCAGAACAAGACCGTTTGGCTTTTCGGTCAGTTTGTTGACGATGGGCGGCAGCCCCAGTTCCTCGATGCTTTTTATCAGGAACGGTATCTGTCGAATAGCAGCCGCACAACACCCCCTCTGAAGGAACACGTTGGCCCTGAACCGGGAAAGATTCTGGACTCCGAAAGAGAAGTCGACTTCCTTGTTCTGCTCGAAAAATTTCCGTTGAGTTTCATTCATGATGCTGTAGGAGAGTTTCAGAACCTGATCCGGGCCCAACCGTTCGGCATTGACCGGCACGAGTTTTCCGTCTATTCTGTACAAAGGCGGGGAGCCGGATGTGAGATGGAGATCTGAAGAATGGAGATCCATCATTTTCTTTAACAACTCATGCATAGTCATCATAAGGTATCTTCTTCTCCTTATATACCGTTTATCTTTTAGGCTGTTGCCCCGAGTATCTCTTCAATTGTTGTGAGCCCCTGCTTTAGTTTCTGAAGCCCCACCTGCCTGAGACTTAGCATCCCATTCTCCATTGCCGCATTCTTGATGAGGTAGGGGGGCTTTTTGTCCATGACCATTTCCTGTATCGCGGTTGTGATAGGCAGTATCTCGTAGAGACCTGCCCGTCCCTTGTAACCTGTTCCGTTACAGACAGAACACCCTTTCCCCTTGAACAGCGTCAGGTCTTTAAGTTCTTCGGGCGGAAGCTTCAGGAATTCGATCAAGTCATTTTTCTTGGGATCGATCCGTTCTCTGCAGTTGGTGCAGATCAGCCGGATGAGACGCTGGGCGATGATGAGTCGCACCGCTGAGGCGCACAGGAAGGCATCAACACCCATATCAATAAGTCGGGTAAGAGTGCTGGCCGAATCGTTGGTATGGAGGGTGCTGAGCACGAGGTGGCCTGTAAGAGCAGCCTTGATTGCAATCTCGGCCGTTTCCAGATCACGGATCTCACCGACCATGATGATGTCGGGATCCTGGCGCAGGAAGGATTTCAGTGCCGCGGCAAACGTGAGGCCTATGCTCTGGTGGACATTGATCTGATTTATCCCGTCAATATTGTATTCAACCGGATCTTCCGCGGTCATTATGTTCACATCGGGAGTGTTGAGTGAACTGAGAGCGGAATAGAGTGTTGTGGACTTTCCACTTCCCGTAGGGCCGGTGACTAGAATCATTCCATAAGGTGCATTGAGTGATTCCTTGATGTGGTGCATACCCTTTTCAGGTATGCCGAATTTGCCCAGGTCGAGCATGAGATTTGATGAATCAAGTATTCTCATCACCACCTTCTCACCGAATATGGTGGGGGTGGTGGAAACGCGGATGTCAACTACTTTGTTGCCGGTTTTGATTTTGATTCTGCCGTCCTGGGGAAGCCTGCGCTCTGAAATGTCCAGTTCCGACATGATCTTTATTCTGGATATCACCGAGGTTTTGAGCCTGTAGGGCAGGGGAGCCATCTCGATAAGCACTCCGTCAATACGGTAGCGGACCCTGAGAATGTTTTGATAACACTCTATATGTATGTCGCTGGCATTCTTCCGTACCGCTTCGACTATAAGGTGGTTCACAAGTTTTACCACCGGAGCGTCGGCCACTTCATTGGCCAGGTCCTCCGGTTCGTTGTCCTTCTCCTCGGCCACCACTTCGAATGTGTCCGATTTGATATCGCTGAGGATGTTTTCCATGCTGCTATCGGCCTGGTAATTCAGGTTTATGGCATCCTGAATCTCCTTGGGTGAGGCCAGGACCGGCTTAACTGTGCATCCGGTCAGGAACTTTATGGCGTCCAGCATGAAAATGTTTTTGGGATCGCTTATGGCTATCGTGAGAATACGGTTAGTTTTGTTTACGGGTATGATTGTGTACTTTTGTGCGATATCGAACGGAACAAGATCAACTACATAAGGGTCGAATTCAAGATCCTTGAGGCTGAGCTTGCCCATGTTGAGTTGCTTGGAGAGAAAGTGGGTGATCACATTCTCATCCGCTATCGCCTGGGTTGCGATAAGCGCTTCGCCCAGCATCCCTCCATGTACCGTCTGGTGTTTTAAACCGTCCAGCAGCTGTTCTTTTGTAATGATCCCGTTCTCTACCAGGATCTCTCCGAGTTTCTTAGGCATAGATCTTCTGCACAGTCCCTTTTCGGAAGTTATGTCTGATCAGTTTATTATACTGTATTGTCCGGTGTATGTTCAACCACCCATTTTCTAAAAGGATCACTTTTCCGGCACAAGCCTGTCCCTGGCTGAAAATTTGAAATGGTAGCTCCAGTTCGAATTCTGGCTGCAGATGATATTCTGTGTATCATCCCGCAACGGACAGGGAGGGATAACAGCCAGGAAGCGGGGCCGAAAACACGTTCTCATTATCTGAATCGTTTCCCGGGAAGCCGGTGGGATTACCAGCAGGTCGAGTTTTTCAAGAAATGGCGTATGATCATTTTCATCATGGAGAAAAACGGCACTGTCGCATACAAGAACCGACTGGGTTCCCAAATCGAGCAGAAGAGCCTTGGTCTCATCCGAAAAGGGAGACACGATCCTTGCGATGATCTGCCCCCGGGAGGTGGCCTGGTTGCCGACCGTCGGTTCTGGCCATCCGTGCTTCATCTGGGTTTTGGCCGCATCAGGACTGCTGTTTAGAACGGTCCAGGTCTGAGGGGCGGTTTTGAACATTTCAGGAGACAGGCTCGCACTGCTCAGTGAGACCAGATCCCATTCTTCATTATCCCTATCCCAATTGATCAAAGAGCCGTCTTTGAGTGGGACGGGGATGATCAGACTCGTCAGGCGATGTTTTCTGTTGCCTCTTGTATAGCGAAGCAGGTACGAGGAGTCCTTTCCTTTGATGACCAGTTCGTTTTTGAGAGCAAACGGATTGTTTGTTCCCTGATGCGAATACCAGCTCAGCCCCGCTGTGATCAGGAGCAGTACGACTATGCGTACTTTGTGCCAGCGACCCAGCCGGCTTTTACGGAAGCTGAAGGAATTGCGCTCCTTTATGTCTCTGAATCGACTTCTGTGGTCGAGAATTCTTGACTCCTCGAGTTGTGGGAAGTATTATTCTTACTGGATTAGAAATTATATTCTCTAATATACTTCTGTTTCAAAAATCATTGCAATCTAATGGGAGTACACGATTTATGAAAAGATTAGTGATCATCAGCGTAATTCTTCCAGTCATGTTGGGGTGCGTCTCCGCGGTTCGTTCGCAGGGAGAGACCGCGAACACCGACGGTAGGCGGACTGCTCCTGAGGAGAGTCGACCCCGTAGCGCGCCTGCCGAACTGACGTTTCTTGATACAGTCAATCAGGGGAAGGAAGTCGCTCTCTCGGAGAATGATGTTTCGTCTCTGGATGTTTCGGACAAACGTGCCCAGGTGGCCAAAACTGCCGGGGGTTCTGCTACCCGCTTCCGGATTCAGATCCTTGCTTCAAGTCAGATCGATTTGGTCCGCCAGCAGAAGAAGACCGTCGAATCGAAAACATCACTTCCGGCTTTCATGAGCCTGGAAAAGCCTTTTTATAAACTGTACGTGGGTGATTTTTCAACCAGAAAAGAGGCTGAAGCCCAGTTGAAAAAGGTCAGGAAAAAGGGATATACTGATGCCTGGATCGTACGGACAAGAGCTTTTTCAGAATAAGAGGGGCGATTCGGATAGCGTTTTCTCCTGGAGAATATCTTTTCAGGCAGAACAACCGCATCAATGATCTGTTCCTTATCTTTCCGGTAAGGTTCGGGTTTTCAAATCCGAGGGAAATTCGGAACTCGGTTCGGAAAATTGACATATCTTTGTGTGGTGACAAACGTGCCCAGGTCGCCGCACTTATCACTCTGATCGCTTCGTCGGAATTCTG
>JBKHHW010000165.1:0-7048 GCA_046538945.1 Chitinispirillaceae bacterium
TTCCGTTCTTCCGTTTTCCGTTCTTCCGTTGGACCGGACCCGCTCAACACCTGAAACCGCAGCCCCGTTCCTCACCCCGGAGGGGTGATCCATTTATAGCCCGGCATTTCAATGCCGGGACAGAAATTAAAACGAATCATTCCCCGTCCTGAAGGGACGGTCCTATGTCTTGCATCTCCCATAACTCCGCAGCCAGGAATGCCCCCCTCACTCCTCCAGCCGGTTCACTGTATCATACATCACTGTGGGAAATCCCCACACCATCTCCTTTATCTGACCTAAAGTCATTCCCGCGCTGATCGCCAAGCCGAATGTGTTGATCACCTCGTCCACTCCGTGACCAAGCATATGGACCCCCAGAATACGGCCGGTTCCTTTTTCAGAAACAACCTTGAATGCCGAATGCCTGTATCCAAGCCTTCTGGTGATATGCTTCTGGGAAGTGTCGAAGAACTGAACCCGAACATCAAGCCTCTCCTCCAACGCCTCCTGCTCACTCATTCCCACCGATGCCAGAGCCGGTGTAGTGAACACGACACTTGGAACTACACTATAGTCCGGCTTATGACTGTTGCCCTCCAGTAGATTACGAGCCACAACCCTGGATTCCATTTCAGCGACGGGAGTAAGCTGGATTCCGTACTGATTGACATCACCTGCAATATATACCGCCTCATTGCTGATACTCTGGAGAAACTCGTTTACCGCAATTCCTCTTTTCTCCCGCTGGACTCCTCCCGCCTCCAGATTGAGATCATCCAGATCTGGAACCCTGCCCCCACCATGCACCACCAGATCAGCTTCAAAACGCTCCGAACCGGCATGCACACTGAAAACGCTCTTTTCCCTCTCGATGGACTTGACGGGAGTACCTAAGCGCACATCGATACCGATTTCCTTGCTGATACCCAGAAGCATATCGACCAGCTGGGCATCGAAATTTCTCAACGGTCTCTCCATAGCCTCCAGGATCACGACCCGGGCTCCCGCCCTGGCGGCGATGAATGCGAATTCAAAGGAGATGTACCCTCCCCCCATGAACACCACTCTCCCGGGCAGAGCTTCGAGATTGAGGAAACTATCGCTTGTCACCAGATATTCAGCTCCCGGAAAAGGAAAATGCGCAGGCTTGGAACCGGTAGCAATCAAAATACGGCGGGCAGAAATCTTCTTACTCTCAACCGACAGAGTATTTCTATCCACAAACCGACACTCACCGTGGTACATATCTATTCCCGATGAGGATAGATTCCGTTCGTTCATCTCAGGAACGGGATCCACAAGTGACTGTTTGAACCTCATCAGCTCCTCCCAGTCCACCTGAACAGAACCTTTGATTCCCTTGCCTTTCATACTGTGGAACCGGTGAACCAATTCTGTAGCCAAAGCGAGTGTCTTTTTGGGATTGCACCCTCTCAGGGCGCAGGTTCCCCCGAAGGGAAGCTTGTCGGCGATTCCCACTTTCCATCCGGCTTTGCTGCAGATCTGGGCCGCTTCGGTGCCCCCCGATCCTGTCCCGATCACAAAAAGGTCGTAGTGTTCCTGCATAAGTGTGCTCCTGGTTGGATGTAACTGCCTGACCGGTTAAATGTGTGCAAATACTATTCCGTTCAAGGAGGATTGGAGGAATGCCATGGAGCTGATTTTCACTATTTCAGCACGTCACCTTCGGATTAAAACACACCTCAGCTGAGAAGATCCGCCTCGCCCGTGGAGTGGACCATGATGGTGGTGGGCATGCCCTCGAGAAGACGGCCGTAGGAGTTCTGAAACTCCCCGCCGTCCATGTTCTGCGCCACCTGGAAGCCAAGAAACACCACTGTGGCATCACCGGATTTTCTATGCAGAAGGCTGGGAAAGGGTTCATCCGAAATAACAACCTCTATCTCCATATCAAGCCTGGCAGCCTCGATGAGTTTGCGAAGGTCCTCATATGCCCTGTTTTTCAGTGATGGTTCCGGCACCATTCTCAGAATCCTTATCTTCGTTCCCGACCATCCCGGGTTCAGAGACAAAAGATAAGCCAGAATGACCATCAGGGACCCGTTGCGCATTCCACGCCACCAGATATCTATCCTCCGGTTGCGGCGCTGCTGAGGATCGGGAAGCCCCCCGTCCCAGACAAGCCCCACACTCATATTGAGAAGAACGGAGGTCTGGATCGATTTCAGAAAACCTTCCGCACGGCTGCTGTCTGCAGACCATCCGAAGAGTGCCAGATTGGGTTTTATGGGGCCGATGGAGGTGGACTGAAGGAACTGGTTGAGCCCCAGTTCGAAATCAGGCGTGACAAGTACCTCCGGAAACGCCCTGATTCTGTTTTTGAGGACAAATTCGTTAAGAGACGTATGAAGTTGGTTTCTTTCTGCTACCATTGTTTCGAAGTGACCGTTGACCAGAACCGCCATGGTCACGATACCACGACCACTGCCGAGCCAGTCGGCGTATTTCACCAGTGTGAGCTGACGCTCAGGGGCGCCGGAAAAGGCCACTATAGTGGGACGCCAGTTTTTTGAATGGACCGGAAGAGTGGAAAGGGTGAAAAGATTATCTCTGGTCCGCGAATAGATAAACCCCCTCCTGGCGTCACCGAATGAAGCAGTCAGAATGAACTTGCGCACATACATGAACAGTCCGCAGAAAAAGAGTGCGGCGATGATGGCAGCCTGCCAGTTTACAATGAAAGAGACCGCGAAACAGGCCACAGCCCCGATCAGTGCAGGTGACCAGTGGAAGAATTTGAACCGGGGGCGGAAGGAGGGGTTGCGGCTGAAAGATTCGACGAAGGCGGCCAGGTTGGTGATTCCGTAGGTCCAGAGAAAGAGCATGGTCACCACTGAAGCGACCATGTTAAGAGCGCCGCCGTCACCCCCGTTGCGGGCCAGAAAGAGAACCAGCAGGCACAGTGCCATGGTGAGTAACAGAGCTCTGCGAGGCTCGCCGGCAGAAGTGAGCTTGGCAAAGGAATTAATCGGTCTGAGGATTTTATCCTGACCGAGAGACTGGATTACCCGCGGAGCACCCAGAAGAGACCCCAGCGCACTGGAAAGAGTGGCGCAGAACACTCCCAGCACCACAAGAAAACCGGTGTAGAATGGTGCGGCCGCGATAAGGCTGTGGTAGGGATTGTTAATTAACTCCTGACGCGATATGGCGCCCCCGCCAAGCAGAATCTGGGCAGAATAGATAAGAACAGCCGCCCCGATCGCCCCCAGCGTTCCCCAAGGTATCGATTTGGTGGGGTTTTTGAGATCGCCGGACATGTTCACCCCCGCCATAATCCCCGTTGCGGCAGGGAAATAGAGGGCAAAAAGGGCCCAGAAAGAAAATCCGCCGCCCTCGAACGGCTTAATGTTCGCCCAGAACTGATTCGAGTCGAATTTCATTATAAATCCGCTCATGAAGGCAAGAATCGATAAAGCCAGAATACCCATGATCACGTACTGAGTCTTGATAGCCCAGTCTGCTCCCCTGAAGGTGATCAGAAAGATGGCTATAAGCATGATAAAGGCGATCACGACAAAATAGGGCTGGAAAAATGGAATGGTGCGGACCAGCGCTTCCGTGAAACCCAGTATGTAAAAAGGGACCGACAGGGTCTGGGCGAGAAAAAGGGTCAGACCGATTGTTGCCCCGAATTCAGGTCCGAGGGTGCGGGAGATGAGAAAATAGGCTCCTCCCCCCTTCACATCCGTATTGGTGGCAATAGCGGAAATGGAAAGAGCGGTCAGTGTAGTGATGAGCTTTGAAAGTCCCAGAATAATCAAAGCGCCGTAGATTCCCGCATGCCCCACCACAAAGCCGGCGCGCATGAACATCACCACGCCCAGAATCGTGAGAATGGAGGGGGTGAACACACCGCCGAACGTGGAGAACTTCTTCATTTCCGGCACGGCTGCAGCCTCCACTCTGGTCTGAGCCGTTTTGGGCTGCTGTTCGTCCTCTTTTTCTGAAACCTGCGCCATAAGATTTCCTCGTTTTTAGAAACCAAGCTGAAAGTTATGAAAATATAGACTAGATTCAGGAAAGTTACAATAGGACAGCCTCTGAATTTGAATGTACGGTTTTTTTCGGTAAATCCAGCGGGATTTCTTCCTTCCGCATTATCATGGCAAACTTTTTGATTGTACAAGTATGGGTTCCCGTGTCGAGATATTCGGATTGAGAAAGTGAAAATTACCATGAACCGACTACTTAAAACCGTGCTCAATTCGGCAAGTCTGCTGCTTGCCCTTGTCATCAACTATCTCTCCAATACCGAAATCATCGGACAAACAACCGTGGGCGGTGTAAGCGAAAGATATCCTACCGTTCTCACTCCCGCGGGCTACGCATTTTCTATCTGGGGGCTTATTTACCTGCTGCTTCTGGGCTTTGCGGGATACCAGTGGTACTCCCGGGCTAAAAAAGAGAACCGTGAAGTGATTGACCGCACGGGGTACTATTTCATTCTGGCCAACCTGGCGAATGCTTCGTGGGTGATTGCATGGGTAAACGGCCTGATAGCTGTTTCCGCCGGTTTCATACTCATATTGCTGGGATCTCTTATAAAACTCGTGCAGAGGTTGAATCTGGAAAAATGGGATGCTCCATTTCCTATCATTCTGTTTGTTTGGTGGCCCGTTGTCATCTATTTCGGATGGGTTATTCTGGCCGCAATTCTGAACATCCAGGTGTTCATTGTAAGCCTGGGCTGGGATCAGCAAACATTGACCGCTGAAATCTTCGGTGCGGTGTTTATTGCTCTGGGCACAGCTGTTTACCTGTATCTGATCTATTCAAGAAACCTGCGGGAATCGGCAGCAGTCGGCGCATGGGGGCTTGCTGCCATTGCGGCAAAACAGTCGCAGGCCAATCCCGTGGTGACGGGAATTGCAGTAGTTTGCACAGCGGTTTTGCTGATAAATATTGCGATCCACGCCTTCAGGAACAGGGAGCATTCCTTTTCCAGGAAAGCAGCCCTTCACCTAAATGGATGAAACTAACTCTGCATACCCGGCGATCTCTGTTTTTCTTTCTGAGTTTCAGGCACTCATGGCCAAGATTGCAAAAAAAGTGGCGCATTTGCATTTTTCAATAAGAGACCTCATTTCACCTTCGGTCTGAAAGCCCTTATGATGACTGAACCCTTTCCCGGGTACTTCTTCATCTCGAAAGACTTTATCTTTCCGACTATGTTCGGCAGCTTTGTCTCTCCATAGGTCCGCGGATCGAAATCCGGATTCTGACGCTTGATGAATGAGCCTACGGATGCAATGTTTGCCCAGCCCTCTTCGTCCTGGTATTTTCTCCATCCATTTTCAAGAAGCGGAGCAAGAGAGGCGGGATCTTTCTTTTCATCAGCAGCCTCAACATGATCCTTGGGCGGAGAATCGACGGTTTGAACCTCGCTGTCGAGATTCTCGGTCAAAATGAAGTCATCACACGCATTACGGAACGACACAGGGGTCTTCCTTTCCCCCACGCCGAACACATATATCTCCGACTCCCTGAGGCGGGATGCAAGCTTTGTAAAGTCACTGTCACTGGAAACAAGCACGAACGCGTCATATTTGTCCGAGTATAGCAGATCCATGGCATCGATGATCATCGATGCATCCGTTGAATTCTTGCCGGACGTGTAGGCGAACTGCTGAACCGGCTGAATCGCCAGCTCATTGAGAATGGTTTTCCAGTTCTTCAGGTATTCACTGGACCAGTCGCCGTATGCACGTTTGCAGATAATATGACCATGGGTTGATATTTCACTTATTATCTGCGGCAGTTTGGAAGACTGTGCATTATCTGCATCTATCAGGATTGCGATCTTTTTGGAATCATCCAGGTCTTTCATAGAACTTCCTTTTCTGATTATGGCGCGGAAGAAAAGCCGGGCGTTAGTTTGCATGCGTCGAAAGCAACCGGAAAAGGAGGCTTTCTTGGCGCAAAAAAGCAGTAATTGCAAAACAGTAATATAAAAAATGAGCACAACGTGAAATGAAAAGAATGGAGGAAGTATGTCGTGAATCATAGGGACAAGCCTCCATCTGCAACGGAAGTGCAGGGGCAGGAAACAAAAGAGGCGGCTCAGGAAACGAACTGATAAAGCACAAGGCCGCATGTTCGCTGCCGTTAGATGGAAACAGCGATTAACAGTTATCCTCCCCATTTACCATAATTTTTCCTGAGAATACTGCTCTCCCGCCACTTTTGAAATTCACTTCGCATTGAAGAAGAGTACTCTTGGCGGCATGTGATTTGCGATTGCTTAAGCTTTCATGCATTCCTTAAACGCACTCTAGTCCGGATTATTCTTATGCCGACCATTCTGTGGATAATAACCGGAGGACTTCTCATGAGCGCGATTGCTCTGGTGGGAGGTACTACAGCCATTTTCAAACGGCAGGTCACCGAAAATATCATACTTCCGCTGGTGGCGGTAGCTGCGGGCACACTTCTTGGCGGGGCCGTGTTCCATATGATACCAGAAGGTGCTCAGTCGCTTGAGGCGCTTAGAGCTGGAATCTGGTTTATGGCAGGATTCATACTGTTTCTTGCGCTGGAGCAGTTTCTTCACTGGCACCGGCACGCAAATAAAAACAACACCACGAGCAAACGCCCCGTTACCTACCTTATTCTCATTGGCGACGGGCTTCACAATTTTCTGGGAGGCCTGGGAATTGCCAGCACTTTTCTGCTGGACCCCAGAGCGGGCATCATAGCCTGGTTTGCCGCCGCGGCGCACGAACTGCCCCAGGAGCTTGGCGATTTCGGAGTTCTGATTCATGGAGGCTGGTCCAGACGTTCGGCGCTTTTCTGGAATTTCGTATCCGCGCTTGCGTTCCCCGTAGGCGCCCTGCTCGCCTACTGGGCCTACGCCTACATTCAGCTTTCGGGACTGGTGCTTTTTGCGGCAGGAAACTTCGTTTACATAGCGGCTTCCGATCTTATACCGGAAATCAAATCTGAAAAAAAATTCGCGACCGCACTTTTGCACTTTGTGTGCCTGTTCGGCGGAGTGATATTCATGTATGTGCTGGCCTACAGTTTTCATGAAAGCGGAGGTTGA